>JAKPCK010000048.1:0-12500 GCA_029553295.1 Deltaproteobacteria bacterium
GATTATTAAAACAAGCCGCTTTAAAGGCTGGCAAAGAAATAAACAAAACTGGAATTTTAAGACCACGCCCAAATGAAGTTGGAAACGATATAGAGCCATTTATCAAAAATGCTTTGAACTCTTTGAATCTAAATGCAGACGTTCCCACTGGTCCCAGTGGTAGTAAGAAAGCTACTGGATACCCCGATATATTATTTTGGTTCAATGAGAAACCATATTATTTAGAATGCAAAACTTACAATATAGAAAACATAGCAACAACACAAAGAAGTTTTTATTTCTCACCTTCCGATGAGTTCAAGGTTATCTATGATGCACTACATTTATTAATGTCTTTTGAGATTTACGTTGATGGCGAATCTGGTAGAAATCATATTTACAAGTGCAGACATTACAAAATTTTGTCTTTGGAGTCTTTATCTCTTGATGTCAAATACGAGTTTAATTCTGATAATAAAAGAATGTATTCAGGGGAAGCTGGAACAATAATTTTGGATGAAGGTGAGATAAGATAACGATAAGATCAAAGGTGAATGTGTAAAAAATCGTTCAAGTGTATTAGCACAGAAAGATGGCCAACTGCTTAGCTCGGGCTTTATTTGCAGAGGACTGAGCCCCTGGATTGATGGGGAAAACTTCAAAAATCAAAATCCATTCTGCTTTAACGGGAGGGGTGAAACTTAGAACAATCTTCTATACCCCGGCAATGTTAGCCCATAATATAAATGTAATAGGTGAGATTATGGTAGATAAGGTGACAGTGTTTGAGGCAAGCTCAGGGTCGCCGCCTATTTCGTGGGCCATGATATATGAGGTTGTTGCTGTTGGTGTTGCAAGGAGGATAAACACAGGGATTATATCCTTGAAAGGGATATGCAAGACAAAAGAGTAGAGGGCTGCAAAGCCTGGTAGTACTAAGAGCTTCAGAATTGCTGCAACAAAAGAAAACCTGAATGACCTCTTTATGTTCTCCACAGCTATGGATGCACCTATCATTATAAGTGCCATGGGTAGTGCAATATTGGAGAGTATTACCATGCCCCTGAGGATAACCTTCGGGATGGTTATGCCTGTATAGAGGACTATTAAACCGAGAAAGGTTGCTATAATGACAGGGTTTTTTATAATGGATAAAAACGCCTTCATTATATTTCTCTCCCTCCGCGAAGACCATGACAGGACTGCTATGGCCATAGAATTATTAAGGAGTATCATAAGCCCAATGAGGATGCTACCCTGCTTGAGACCTTTTTCACCAAGGAGGTAGAATAGAACGGCAAGGCCTATGTAAGAGACATTACCGTGGAAGGATGTCTGCATAAAAGTCCCGAGTCTTCCTGCTCTTAGCTTTAGTATCCACCCAACCAAAAAAGAAAAGATAATCAGTGCAAAGGTGGGTAGTATAACAGATAGGATATGGGACAGATAAACATCTTTTATATCTGATTTGATTATGCCGGTAAATATCAGGGTGGGCAATGGAAACAGAAATATAAATTTGTTCATGTCTAATATGAACCTGTCGTTCAAAAAGCCGTTTCTGTGGATAATATAACCAAAGATTATTATAAGGAATATAGGGATTATGGTCTCTAATACCGCCATATTTTCCAGACTGAAGACTATAGACTAAGGACTATAGGCATTATCTATGTCCTATCTTCAATGTTTATCATACCTATTACTGTTTTTATTCCCTTAATGCACCGTTCCATAGCTCAAAGGAGGGAAAGTCCGTAGTCCTCTCCTCTTTTTTATAAAAGATGGCAAATGTCATGGATTTATATCGGGAGAAAGAACCAGTCTGTGATGCGATAATCCTTTCCCTCCATGTGCCTGTATTAATATAATATCTATGTAGATTGTCTTTTTCTGATAGAAACGCTATCTTTTCACTGTGGGTGTGACCAAAGACAGTATAGAGCGTTTTGTGTGTAGCAGCCATCTCCTCATATTTTGGTTCATTTATCTCAAAATAGGAAAAAATCTTTAGAAACCTTTCAGCCCATTCAATAGGGGCAAATTTGGACAGATAGAGCATATATTTGAGCTTGTCTGAGGCATCGAGGAAGTGGGATGTATCATGTGCCTTGATCCAATACCTTACATAGGGGATATTAAAAAATGCCTCTATTGTCCTGTCTACTGCCTTTTCTATATAAGATTTGAGTCTTCTTTCCTGATATTCATGGAAAAGATAGTCAAATATACGCCATTGTGGTCTTATATCCTCTATACATTTCAATTCATCGGCAAGGAGTGGAAACTCCATTTTTATCTCATAGGGCAGACGGACAAACAGCTCTGTTGTGTTTACATCCCCTATTGGTATCTTATGAGTCTCATAGTTGTATTCGTCGTATTCATGGCCGTGTTTGATTAGAATTCCGTATTCCTCATTTTCATAACCTGTGGTCTCTACCTGGACCTTACCGATTATACTGGACAGGGTATCCTGTAGGTGACTGAATTCATTGAGCATCCTATCGTGGTTACCCAGGATTATAACACGCCTAACAGGAATAGGGTCGAAGACCTCATCTGTCTCTTTTATTAAATTAAGGCTATCTCTGTTGCTATCTATTATATTGGAGAATATGTTTTTGAGATGGTTCTGTTTTTTTTGGGTTTCACCGCTACCTATAGCCCATGGTTTTTCATTATCTTCTACTGTCATCCAGTATTCGCTTCTCAATAAATCAAAGGTGTCCCCGGCAAATACGAGGATGATCTCTTTTGTGTTATCCCTGATGCTTCGTTTTATGAGATTGTGAAAATGTTTAAATGCCCTGGGTGATAGATTGTTTGCGGCAGTTCCATCTGACAGATGCAGGTCGCTTACAACTACAAGCATAGTTCTTTTTATCATGGTTAAAGATTAAAAACCACTGAAAATTTAAAAACAGGTTATTATTGAATTTACTGTATATTTTTTCTATTTTTTTAGCTAATCAAATAAAGATCATATGAATATGTTTACTATAGTGAACACAAAAATTACTTATGATAGACTGTATATTTTTGAAGACTTAATGCATGAAAAAGTTCGTATTTTCTTGACAAATGATTTGAGAAAATATAATTATTAAGTGAAATAAATAACAATATCAAAAAAACGTATTCAGGGGGTATGAATGTTGAAGGAATCGATAATAAACGAGCTACAGAGGATAGTAGGCAAGGAGAATGTATTAACATCTCCGGAGGCACTGAAGGCGTATTCTTATGATGGCACCACGAGCTGGATACATGAACCGGATGTAGTGGTGTTTCCTACAACTACACAGCAGATATCCGATATAATGAAACTCGCCAATAAAGAAAAGATACCCGTTACCCCAAGGGGTGGTGGTACAAATGTCAGCGGAGGCTCAGTTCCATGGTTTGGAGGTATAGTCCTCTGCACAACAAAGATGAACAAGATTTTAAAGATTGATAAGGAAAACCTGACTGCTACAGTAGAGCCCGGTGTGGTTTTACAGGACCTTACACTGGCACTTGCAAAAGAAGGCCTGTTCTTTCCCCCTGATCCCCAGAGTTTCCTCGGTGCCACAATAGGTGGAATCATTGCAGAAAATGCCGGTGGGCCTGCATGTGTGAAATACGGCGTTACAAAGCAGTATATCCTTGGGATTGAGGCTGTTCTGCCTACCGGTGAGATCGTGAACCTTGGCGGAAGGACATTGAAGAATGTAGTTGGCTATGACCTGCTCCATATATTTATAAGCTCAGAAGGCACCTTGGGCGTTATAACAAGGGCAGAACTAAAGCTGAACCCCATTCCACCTGCTAAAAAGACCACCATGGTTGTATATGCAGATGTAGCAAAGGCAGGAGAGGGTGTTTTCAGGGTCCTTGAAAACGGGGTTATACCAGACAAGATAGAGCTTCTCGATAACTGGGTTATAAACAGGATTGAAGAGATGATGCCCATGGGTCTACCAAAGGATGCAGATGCAGTCCTTCTCTTCGAGTGTGATGGTATACCAGAGGCAGTAGATAAAGAGACAGAAAAGATTACTGAGATTGTTAAGAAATACGGTGCGGTGGATGTTAGGGTTGCAAAGGATATGGATGAGGCAAACAGATACTGGCTTGCAAGAAGGGCTGGTTTTGCAGCAGTCTTTGGCAAGGCCAAGACAGTATTTGCAGAAGACGTGACTGTCCCAAGGGGAAAGATTCCTGACCTTATCAACAAATGCAAGGAACTGGCAAAGAAATACAATGTAGAGATAGTTGTCCTTGGTCATGCAGGCGATGGCAATCTCCACCCTGCAATCCTGACAGATATAACAAATCAAGAGCATTATGGAAGGGCAGTCAAGGCCATGGATGAGATTATAGAAGAGGCAGTTGCATTAGGTGGTGTCCTCTCTGGCGAACACGGCATAGGACTTGAGAAGCAGAAGTTCTTAAAGAGACAGCTTGACCCAGTAGTAATCGATATGATGAAGAAAATTAAGGCGCTTTTTGATCCGAACAACATTATGAACCCAGGTAAGATTTGGGAATAGTCAGAGGGGAGCTTAAAATATGGAAGATCTAAAAGAGCTAAAAAAAGTAGAACAGTATGCTGACCAGTGTATGAAGTGTGGTTTTTGCAGCTTTTTCTGTCCTGTGTATCAGGAGGAGAGGGTTGAGACATCTGTTGCAAGGGGTAAAAACTATCTGGCCAAACTTGCCATAAAAGGGGAGCAGAAGTTTACAGATGAACTGGGAGAGATTATCGGTAAGTGCCTTTTGTGTAAGCGTTGTGTAGTAAACTGCCCTGCCAAGACCCAGATAGACAGGGTTGTTGTGGCGGCAAGGGCACAGATGGTAAAAAATAAAGGCCTCGGTTTTATCAAAAATTTTGCCTTCAGGAAGGTAATGGCAAACAGGAAGGCCTTTGGTAATTATGTAAGACTCGCCAAGGCCTTTCAGTGGTTGCTACCCAAGACAGAGGGCAAGATAAGACACCTCCCTGATTTTCTCAAGGCCCTTGGACAGGGCAGAAATATCCCAGAGATAGCAAAGACATTCCTAAGGGACATGGTAAAACCTGTGTATAAACCCCAGGACGGTAAGGCCCCAAAGATGAGGGTCGGGTTTTTTATGGGGTGTGCAACAGATTTTGTATATCCCGAGCTTGGATTAAAGTTTATAGACTTTATGACAAAGCGAGGGATAGAGGTTGTTGTTCCTCAGGAACAGAGTTGCTGCGGGGCAGCTATATATTTCAGTGGAGACTTTGAGACAGGAAGGATGCTGGCAGAGAAAAATATAGAGGCATTCAAGGATGTGGATATCATAGTAACTGCCTGTGGCACATGCAGTTCTACCCTCAAGGATTATCAGAAATACCTCCCTGACAACCCTGATCAGGAAAAACGCTATAAGGAGTTCGAGAAAAAGATAAAGGACAGTATGGAGTTTATCATCGATGTTATGAAGGTAAATCCTGAAGAATTGAAGCTGAAAAAAGAGTTTGAAGGAAAGACTGCAACATGGCATGACCCATGTCACCTTGTAAGATACCAGAATATTCAGGCCCAGCCCAGGGCGATACTAAAGGGTCTTAAAGGACTTAAATACGTGGAGATGCCCAATGCAGATTTATGCTGTGGAATGGGCGGCTCTTTCAGTGTATACCACTATGACCTGACCAAAAAGATAGCCGCCAAAAAGATGAATGGCATCAAGGCAACAGGGGCAGATATCGTTGTTACTGCATGCCCAGGCTGTATGATAAACCTTATCGATAATGTCTTGCAGAATAAGATGCCTCAAAAGGTATATCATCTCCTGGAGCTTGTTGAGTAACACCCTATGCTTTAACAAACAATACTATACCAATAAAAATGTAGGAGGATTAACATGAAGAACGGGCACTGGATGACGGCAAAAGATGTTTTGAGGGTAAATGCCTTTAAATGGCCTAACAAGATGGGTATCAAGGACCTTTATAAGTCATATACCTTCAAAGAATGGAATGAAAGAGCATGTAGACTTGCAAATGCCCTTGCTGATATGGGTATGAAGAAAGGTGATAGGTTTGCAGTTCTTGCATATAACTGTGTAGAGTGGCTCGAGATATATGCAGCAGCAGCAAAGGGCGGTTTCATCTGTGTTCCCCTGATGTTCAGGCTTGCACCACCTGAAATGGAATACATCATAAATCACTGTGAGGCAAAGGTCTTTATAATTCAGGCAGGCAAAGACCCTTCAGACGGTAAGGAATATCCATGGGTAAATCAGGTAAACGAGATGAAGAAAAACATCCCCACTGTAGAAAAATATGTCACATTCGCAGTGGATAACCCTCACTATGATGGCTACATATCATATGAAGATGCCCTTGCAGCAGCAAGCCCAGAAGAACCGGCAACCAAGGTAGATGCAGATGACCCATGGGTTATTATGTATACAGGTGGGACAACAGGTAAGCCAAAGGGCGTTGTAAAGACCCACGCAGCCCTGTTTGCCCAGTATTTCATCATGATTTTCGATCATCAGTTCAATTTCGACGATATTACACTCCTTGTCATGCCATGCTGCCATGTTAACTCACTCTTCTACTCCTTTGTCAACACATGGGTAGGTGGCTCTGTTATGGCCTATAATATGGTCAACTTCAACCCTGAGAACCTTCTCAAGACATTTGCAGAGCACAAGATTACATTTACATCCCTTGTCCCAACACACTACATCATGATGCTGGCACTTCCTGATGAGGTAAAGGCAAAATACGATGTGACATGCGTGAAGAAACTCCTCTGCTCCTCTGCACCGGCAAGAAGGGATACAAAGCTTGGTATCCTCAAGATGTTCCCCAACTCACAACTCTATGAAGCATACGGCTCAACAGAGGCAGGTATTGTTACAGTCCTTAAACCCCACGAACAGCTTACAAAACTCGGTTCAATCGGTCGTGAGGTTATAGGTACAGACATCATCAGGCTTTACGACGAAGATGGCAACCTGATCACTCAGCCCAATGTAGTGGGAGAACTCTATTCAAGAAGCCCGATGCTCTTTGAAGAATACTGGAAAGAACCTGAAAAGACAGCAGCAGCCATGAAGGGCGAATACTTTAGCGCCGGTGATATGGCATACAGGGATGAAGAAGGTTACTACTACCTCGTAGACAGAAAGGCAAATATGATTATCTCCGGTGGCGAGAATGTCTTCCCATCAGAGGTTGAGAATGTTGTTGGTGGCCATCCAAAGGTAAAAGACGTGGCAGTTATCGGTGTACCGCATGAAAAATGGGGTGAACAGGTAACAGCAGTTGTTGTCCTCCATGAAGGCCAGACCGCAACTCCTGAGGAGATCTCCAACTACTGTAAGGGCAAGATTGCAGGCTTCAAGGTTCCTAAGAATGTTATCTTCATAAAGGATGAAGAGATGCCAAGAAGCGGTGCAGGCAAGATACTCCACAGGATTTTGAGAGAGAGATACGGAAAGTGGAGCGACCACGTATAACAAGGTCCTGAGTTGTTTATAAAAGGCGGGGGACAATAAGCCCCCGCCTTTTTGCATAGAACATAGAGGACTCTAAATTATTTAGGCGTCATTGTGCATTATAAAAAAATATACGATTTTACAGATGATATAAACCCCCTTGGCACATCAAAGAGAGTAAAAAACAGTCTAAGAAAGTCTATAAAACACATAGAATCCTATAATGAACCCTCTGTATTTCGGTTCATAAGGTATCTTGAAAGGCTCTTCCATATAAAAGAAGAAAATATCTTATTAGGCCATGGTTTTAATCATATCTTTTTCAGCGTGCTAAAGAGGCTCAAAGGGAAAAAAATTCTAATCCCATCCCCTGTATCTAATAGTTACAGGATTTTTACAGAGGGTGGTGATATAGAGATTCTGCCTTACAAGACAGATATTAAAGATGATAATTACTGCAATATTAAAGATTTGAGTCAATTATTTGATAAAGTAGATTTAATAATATTGCCAAATCCTCATAATATAACAGGAAAAACATTAAATAATAAACAGTTAGATGAGATTATAAGCCTGGCCGAAGACATGAAAAAGACTGTTATAATAGATGAGTCCCTCATAGATTATACAGACATACCAGCCTATGGAGAACATATTGTAAGGAAAGACTATTCATTAATAATAAGGACGTTCTCTACATACCATGGCCTTGCCGGTCTTCCTCTCGGATATGCCATAGGTCCTGCTGTGTTCTTGAAAGACCTGAAAAAAATTATCTACCCTTTTTCATTTGAGACATCACCCCTTGCATGCTCTTCTGCCCTGGTAAGCATGAAGGATACAAGATATAAAAAAAGAACCTATGAATATATAGGGTTAGAAAAAGCCTATATAAAGGAGAGTCTAAAGAATTATAAAGAGATAAGGGTTATAGACAGGGGCTGTAACTTTTTAATCCTTGAGTTAGAAGAAAAAAAGGATACTTTATTGGATTTTTTTTATAAAAAGGGTATAAATATTGACATTTATGAAGAATCGGATAGATTATTTGTGAGACTACCCATTAAAAAACACAGGTTTAATGCACATTTCGTTAAGACCTTAAAAAATATGATTGGTGAGGCAGGATAGTGTTAAAAAGAATCAGTATATTTTTATCAATAATTTTTCTCGTATTTTTTATCTCATCTAATGCCATTTGTGAAGATATAAATATCAGGCTACTCTATGTGAATGACTTCCATGGTTTTGCAGAGGAACAGAGATCAGATTTTACAGGCAGTATGGTAGGAGGGGCATCGTATCTTGCAGGGATGATAGACAGGCTGAGACAGGACAGGCCAAGCCTTTTACTATCTGCAGGTGATATGATTCAGGGCAGTAACTGGGCAAATCTATTCCAGGGAAAATCAGTAATAGAGCTAATGAACTGTATGGGTTTTGATGCAATGGCTGTAGGAAATCATGAATTTGATTTTGGGGTTGATGTATTGAAGGAGAGGATGAAAGAGGCCTCTTTTCCTTTTTTAGGGGCAAACATCATAGGCTTAGAGGGTGTTAAACCCTTCATAATAAAAGAGTTAAAGGGTGTGAGGATTGCCATAATAGGTCTTGCCACAGAGGAGACACCCATTTATACACATCCCGATAATGTTAGGGGGTTGATATTCCAATCACCCCTTGACACTGCTGAAAGGTATATTAAAGATTTAAAGGATAAAGTGGATGTAATAATAATATTGTCCCATCTTGGTTTCCACAATGATATGGTTCTTGCCCAGAAGGTAGGAGATATTGATGTGATTGTAGGGGGGCATTCCCATACCAAGATAGAAAAGCCTGCCTTAATAGGCAAGACCATTATTTTGCAGGCATGGGAACACGGAAAGGTCCTGGGCGTCCTTGACCTGACATTAAGGGATGGCGCAATAAAGGATTTTAATGGATACCTATTGGATATCAGACCTACTGGAAAAACAAAGAATAAAGATGTGGCAGAGATAGTAAAAAAATATCAGAAAAAGATAAGGGGACTTGTGCGACAGAGGATAGGAGAGACAGAGTCTGACCTCGATGGAGTCAATGGGGTGAAAAGGGAGACGAATTTTGGAGACCTTATAACAGATATAATAAGAGAAAGGACACAGTCAGATGTAGCAATAATAAACGGAGGCTCTATAAAGATGGATATAGGCAGAGGGGCAATTACCATGGGTCAAATATATAATGCATTGCCCTTCAATAATTATATCGTGGCTATAAAGATGAAGGGCAAAGACATAATAGAGGCCCTAAGACACGGGACAAGCATAAAAGAGAACAATCAGGGCAGGTTCCCCCAGGTGTCAGGGATAGCGTTTAGTTTTTCGAGGGACAATACCGGTGAGGCCACAATAAGGGAGGCTACCCTTAAAGGAAAACCTATTGAAGCCGAGAGAGAATACATTGTTGCCACTATAGATTTTTTGATGGCAGGAGGGGATGGCTATAAGGTATTCGGTGGTCATATAAACTCCCACAATGTTGTTTACCAAGAACCGGGAAAATGGGTGAGGGACCTTGTAGTAGATTATTTAAAGACAAAGAAAAAGATAAATCCTGTTGTTGATGGCAGGATAACCGAGATAAGGTGACAATATTTACAATATTTAAAGGATGAGTGGTTATTATGGATGAGATAGTCGAATTTGCCATAAGATGTGCCAGAGAGTCAGGCAACATCCAGAGGCGTTATTTTGGAAAAAAAATAGGTATTCATCACAAAGGCGTCATAGACCTTGTAACCGATGTGGACCTGGCATGTCAGGAAAAGATTATAGGGCTTATAAAAGATGCCTTTCCCGATGATGACATCATAAGCGAGGAAAAGAAAAACTATTATGTTGGAGATAAAAACAGATGGATTATCGACCCCCTTGACGGGACAACTAATTATGCCCATGGATACCCATTTTTTTGTACATCCATAGCATACGAAGAAAAGGGTATTATTACTGCTGGGGTAGTATATAATCCTATATTCAGAGAACTTTTTTATTGTAAAAAGGGGCAAGGTGCATTTTATAACAGGAAAAGGATAAGGGTTTCGTCTATAAGCGACCTTAAAAAAGCACTGCTGTCTACCGGTTTTCCTTATGACCTGCCTACAAGTGAAAGAAATAACATAGATAATTTTATTGCCTTTCTCTATAAGGCACAGGCTATAAGAAGGGACGGCTCAGCAGCGCTTAATTTGTGTTACCTTGCCTGCGGGAGGTTTGATGGCTTCTGGGAATTGAAACTTAACCCCTGGGACATGGCAGCAGGTTTTCTCATGGTAGAGGAGGCAGGGGGTATAGTTACAGACTTTGAAGGCAATGCCTTCAGTATATACAGGGATGAGATTATTGCCTCTAACGGCCTTATACATAAAGATATGCTTGATGTCTTGCAGGGTTTAAATAGACATAAAAATAGGGGGTAGCCATGAAGGATTATACTGTTGATGACCTAAGGAGGATCGCCCGACCCAGATTAGGGGATAAGATACCCCTGGAGTTGTTCAGGATATTGAGGATAATAGGGATGAGAGAGATACTCGGTGACAGCTCTGGTGCTGCCCTATATATGATTGGCAAGAAGGTTGGGAATATGATAGGCGCTGATGATATAGATAGCTTCAAAAGCAGGATAACAGAACTCAAGATCGGCATACCTGAGGTAGAGATATTAGACGACGACCACCTTGTAGTGAAACTATACGAATGTATAACCTGTGCAGGTTTTTCCTATACAGGTGAGATGTTCTGTGATATGGAAAGCGGGATTATTGCCGGGATGCTGGAGAAGGTCTACAATAAAAAGGCAAGGTCTACACAGAAGAAGAGCTGGACAGCAGGTTATAACTACTGTGAGTTTCATATACTCTTGTATTAAAAGATAAGGCTATCCACATACTATGGAAAATCATGAAGAGTTAGAGAAGAGGATCAAAGACCTCGAGATTGAGCTTGAGGACAATAAAAGCCTTGCTGATACCAGAAGAAGGCTTCTCGAGGCAAATATAAAGGAACTGAATGAGGTATACGACGCATTAAGCAATAAATTTGAAGAATTAAAGGAGAGAAATGAAAGACTAAAAAAGATTGAAAATGAGCTTATTCGTGCAAACAGGTTGTCTTCACTGGGCGAACTTGCAGGTTCTATTGCCCATGAGATAAAGAACCCCCTTATATCTATCCAGGGTTTTGCCAAGAGAATCCAGAAGACAAAGGATATGGATAAGATAGAGAAGTATTCAAGACTTATTGACCGAGAGGCAGGCAGGTTATACGATGTCCTTTCAAGGCTGCTGGATTTCTCAAGGATGCAGGGACCCAGGATAGAAGATGTCTCTGTAAACGAAATCGTGGATGACACTGTTCTGTTTATGGAGCATCATTTAACAAGATTCAAGAATGTGGAGCTGAGGGTTTTCAAGGCAGATGGCCTCCCGATAATCAGGGCAGACAGATTACATATCCAGCAGTCTCTTGTAAATCTTATAATGAATGCAGCCCAGGCCATGCCTGGAGGGGGTACAATAGAGATAACTACAGGTATGGATGACAACAACATCTTTATATCTGTTAAAGACACAGGGGTTGGTATAAAAAAAGAGAATATGGACAGGATATTTGAACCTTTTTTTACAACAAAGGAGAAAGGGGAGGGGACAGGTCTGGGCCTTTCCCTTTGTAAAAAGCTAATAGAGGCAAACAAAGGTAGAATAGAGGTGGAAAGCAAAGAAGGGGAGGGCAGCATATTCAGGATTCTAATCCCTTATAAAAATAATTGATTGTTATCTCATCCTTACAGAGAATTTTTCAACAAAATGATGTGGATGATACGAGAGCTTTGCCTCTCTGAGTCCCTGGATTCCAAGGTCCTGTTCCCTGTTGACATAATAGGCTCCCTCTAAGCCATATTCACAGAATCTCTGGTTGATAAGAGGGTATAATCCTGGTATATCAGCATCAGCCTTTTCTATATGTATAACAGCGGTGTTGTCATTTAGCATCTCCCCAATCGTAAACGCT
>JAKPCK010000080.1 GCA_029553295.1 Deltaproteobacteria bacterium
CGAACCCTTTTTCACCACAAAGGATGTGGATAAGGGGTCAGGGCTCGGGCTCTCAACGGTCTACGGGATTATAAAACAAAATAACGGGTTTATAAATGCCTATAGTGAACCAAACAAGGGGACCACGTTCAAGATATACACGCCCAGATATACAGGTAATGAAAAAAGAGAACAGGTAAAAGAGGATATGGATGTATTAATGGGTAGGGGTGAGACTGTTCTCCTTGTGGAGGATGAAAAAGATGTACTGGAGCTATGTTCACGCATGCTCGAGGAGCTGGGCTACAGGGTTATTAGTTCCAATGGCCCTAACGAGGCAATAAAAGATGTACAGGAATATACTGGGGTTATCCATCTTTTATTAACGGATGTAATAATGCCAGAGATGAACGGTAAAGAACTTGCAAAAGCCATAAGAGATATAAGACCTGATATAAGATGCCTTTTTATGTCCGGTTATACAAACAATGCCATAATTCACAACGGCATTATTATGGAAGGCATAACCTATATACAGAAACCCTTTTCACTCCATGAACTATCTATAAAGGTAAGGCAGGCACTGGATAGATAAAATAGAGAAACTGTAAAATCTGCGAGGTCATTAGAATGAGATATTTGCCTGGATTTGTCTAATACAGCATGAGCAATTGGCAGTAATATCTTTCCAGCTCTGGGATATAAGAAATATTTTTTTGTTCATGACATCCAGCATCTCTTACGGCAGCTTGCCAAGGCTTAGCACTGTGGCAATAAAGATGTGCCCAGTATATAAAGCCTTTTTTCAGGCGACTCCAATAATGGGTTAAGACTGCTTTATAATTTTACATAGTTTTTTTAAAAGCCCTTATTTTACCCTTTCCTTTATCTGCGTTTTTCTATAAAATTATGAAGACAATGGAAAAGAAAAAAACATACGACAAATTACCATCACTAAGCATATTTTTATTGCTTGCCTCGTTTATTGCATTTTTTATCTACCCTGTTTTGTCTTCTGCCAGTGAGCCGTGGGGCATCTACGTGGAGAGGATAGAGGATGCAGAGGGCCTCGAAAGATGCAGGGTTTGCGGCAGGATTATAGGGATAGGCAGCATGCACATGGATGCCGAGGTGATAGTGGAGAACCATCTCAAAAATGCCTTAAATGACCTGGAGATAGACTACATAGACCACAAGGGTACAGGTAGATATATCCATGTCCTTATCTACAAATTTACAGAGCGTAAAGGCGGTAACCTCGCCGTTGATAAACCGGCAAGTGTCGGCCTCCATATCCATCTCATTGAAAAAAACAATGTCTTTAAGCGTGTATATGTCTTTGAAGAGACCCAGCAGGCATTAAGCCAGAATGTCCTCAATATAAGAAAATTTCTAAGGAGGAGGGCAAAGTGGCTCACTGTGAGTGAGCTTGCCGAAGAGGGTATATATACAGGTATACAGAGACTTCAAGAGGATTTAAAATGAAGGCATTCTTTGCCATGGACTTAATAGGTGGAAAGGCTGTCCGGCTAAAAAAGGGCAATTACTCCCATGTAACCATCTACAGCCATAACCCGGTGGAAAAGATAAAGGAGATGATGGGAAAGGGTGCAAGGGATTTCCATATAGTAGATCTGGATGGTGCAAAAGAGGGTATCCCTGTCCACTATGAGTTGATAAAACAGATAAGGGGACAGATAAAGGGCTACATGGAGGTAGGCGGTGGTATCCGCACAGAGGATACCATTAAACAATACAGTGAATTGGGTATAGATGGGATAATCATAGGGACAAGGGCACTGGAAGACAATGGATTCTTTAAAGGATTATCAAGGTTCAATAACATCATACTTGGTCTTGATGTCTATGAGGGCAAGCCCATGATAAAAGGCTGGAGTCAGCCTGTCGACAGAAATATTGAAGAGATAATTAAGGAATCAGAAGAAATAGGGGTAAAGGCCCTTCTCTGCACAAGCATTGCAAGGGACGGTATGCTAATGGGCCCTGATTTTGAAGCCATAAAAAACATACAAAGACTCACCCATATCCCTGTAATAGCCAGCGGGGGTGTCTCCAACATAGAGGATGTGAAGACACTAAAATCTATGGGCGTATGGGCGGTGATTCTCGGCAAGGCAGTCTACGAGGGCTTAATCAGGATTGAAGAGGCCATTGAGTATGCAGATTAAAAGGGCAGTCTTGTTTTATAACATTTACAGTTGAGGCATTTACCCCTAAACCGGAGATTTTTAAGATTAAAAGGAGTGGACATAAGAGATGGCTATAGCAGATGATATAAAATGGGATGAAAAAGGGCTTGTCCCTGTTGTTGTTCAGGATTATTCATCAAAGGATGTCCTTATGGTTGCCTACATGAACAAGGAGGCCCTTGAGCTAACCCTCAAAACACAGACAGCCCACTATTTTTCAAGGTCAAGACAGAAACTCTGGCTTAAGGGCGAGACATCAGGACACACTCAGAAGGTAAGGTCTATCAAATTAGACTGTGATAACGATACTATCCTCATAGAGGTAGAGCAAAAGGTCGCTGCATGCCACACAGGTCACTGGAGCTGTTTCTACAGGACATGGCAGGATGGCTGGACTATTACAGGCAGGAAGGTCTTCGATGCCGGTGAGGTCTATAATAACCCTAAAAAATGAACAAAGGACTTCTGTTTTTTGTAACCTGTGGCTTCATCGGTTATCTACCTTTTATGCCAGGGACATATGCCTCTGCACTGGGCTGTATAATCCTGTATATATTTCCTGTTGATTCCATTATGTCCTACATCTTTATTATTATATGCCTTGTTGCCCTCTCTATTATATGCCTTAACAGGATGAGACTGGTCAGCAGTGACCCGCCATATGTGGTCATAGATGAGATGGCAGGCATGCTTGTAACTATGGTAGGACACAGGGCTACGATGATTAACCTCATAGCAGGCTTTATCCTCTTCAGGTTTTTTGATATAGTAAAACCGAATCCCATAAGATACGTGGAGAGGTATAAAAAAGGCTATGGCATCATGGCAGATGACATATTGGCAGGGGTCTTTGCCAACATCTGCCTATATATATTTCTATTTTTAAAGGGCTTGCTTTCATGAAACAGGAAGAG
>JAKPCK010000096.1 GCA_029553295.1 Deltaproteobacteria bacterium
ATTTCTCCGTTTAGTAGACACAATTACAAAAAAAGAAAAGAAGGATGCCTTTCCTGTATTTGTTGCCCATGACTATCATCCAAATATAGAAAGATACCTCAATGAAAAGGGTATAAAATATTACTGGTCTTATGAGCTTGAATCGAGTTAGTACCAGGCTTCTTCATATATTTTGACGGATAAATTACCCCACCGTTAAAGACTGTGTATAGATTTTATGAAATCTCGTCACATAATCTCAATGGGTATCATTTTAATATTAATATCCACAGGTCTATCTTCAGCGTCTCCAAATGGCGTTGTTGTTGATCTAAGGGATTATACAACCGGGAGAAAGATTGTATCAAGATCATCCATGCCCGGTGATATAATAACCTTCACATGGAATAACTCTTTATTTCGACTCAAAGTCACCGAGGTCTATATAATCAAAGAAGGGTTCATTGAACAGACCAGTGTCACATTCCATGACCCCAATGGCAAAAAACCGCCTGTCATAAGACCTGAAGAGGTGGATGATTTTTATCATACCGGAGGACCATTTACAGCAGAAGGTATTGCACGACCCTTTAAAAAAATAATATTCCTTATCGGCGATTATGGTAACCCTGTCCTTAAGATAGGAGACAGCTCCATCAGGTTCAAAGAAGAGGTGGGCTTTGGCGGAGCAGTGATATTGGAGGTCAAGGGGTATCAACCTTAAAATCCATAAAAATCGAAATCTTTAAAAACCTTTATCTATATAACCTTCTCTATGATGAAATCGAAGAGCCTTTTTGCACCTCTTTTAAAGGACCCATCATGGAAACCACCCTTCCATATTCCATTGATTAAGAGGTCTGATACTACTACAAAGGCAATGGCCTTTACACCCCTGTATTTACATACACTATAGAACGAAGCCACCTCCATCTCCACTGCTAAAATACCTTTTCTATTGTATCCCTCAATCTTTTTTTCTGTCTCACGATAGATGGCATCACAGCTCCATATTATACCGTCCAAGAGATTATATTCTTTTGTATATCCATCCCAATAGTCTATCCAATCGGTGTATACTATATCGCCTCCACTGTCATCGATATAGTGAAAGGATACACCGTCCTCCCTTAATGCCCCCCTCACTGCAATAACATCCCCTAATTCTAAGCCTTCATTTATGGCACCGCAGTATCCCCATACAATAAACTCCTCTACCCCGAAACAGGCAAGCTCCTCAACTAATGCAGCAATGTTTGGCCCGCCGAAATATGACCTCGTTAAGATTGTATCTTTTCCATCTATCCTATAGATAGCCCTGAAGCCAGACCAGGCATGGATAGGGCTGTGTCTTAATCTACCGAGAAGACGCCTTAAATCCCCTGAATCAAATACAATCAATGCCCTTTTAGGGAGTGTAAGGTCTTCGTAAGTCCTCTTTGTAAAAGTAGTTACAAGGTCACGGGGCGTAAGAACCGGGCGGGAGCAATCAAAAAACCTTTTCAACAAACTTTTCCCTGAGTCTTTTATAAGTCTGCATTATATGCTCTGAGATAACCCTTGTCTCTCCGATTACAGCCATAAAATTTGCATCACCGAACCACCGGGGGACAACATGGATATGGACGTGTTCCTCGAGCCCTGCCCCTGCTGCCCTGCCGATATTTATACCTATATTTAACCCATCCACCTTAAACTCCTCTTTGAAGATCTCGGTCATTACCTTTACGAGCCTCATCATGTCTGTAAGCTCCTCATCAGTAAGGTCTTCAATGGAGCCTGTGTGTCTTACCGGCACTACCATAATATGCCCGTTTGTGTAAGGAAATTTGTTCATTATAACAAAGGCCTTGCCCCTTCTGCCTATAACAAGGAGTTCCTCGTCGTGTCTCTCGTCTATACAGAGAAAGCACTTTTTATCGCCTTTTGTCGTTGTCCCTACTATATACTCCATCCTCCACGGCGCCCATATTCTTTCCATATCAATCCCTCATGAATATATAATCCTTCCAGTGTTCCGGCGGTGTCTTTATACCAAGATGCATCATGAAGATATAAAGACCGTTGGGCCTGGAAGGTCTCTTTCTCGGTAGCATATCTACCTCTTCAGGGAGTTTATCCCCTTTCTTCAGATTACACCTTATGCAGGAGGTAACTATATTCGACCACTCAGTAATGCCACCCCTTGATTTAGGTATAATATGGTCACATGTAAGGTCTTTAGGATCGAACCTTTTGCCGCAATACTGACATGTATAGTTGTCCCTTAAAAAGATATTCCTCCTGGAGAATCTGATGTTTACATGGTTGTTCTTGATAAACTTAAGGAGCCTTATAACTGCAGGCTGTCTTACTGCCTTATTCACCCCTCTTATCTCCCTTTCGTATTCCCTTAATACCTCCACCTTCCCAAGATATACCAAAGTAATCGCCTTTCTCCAAGACAGTATGCCCAGGGGCTCGAATGTGGCATTGAGAAGAAGGGTCCTGTCCATAGAAATCTCTGATAATTAACGTTTTTTGGGTTTTATTGTCAAGGTTTTTCAAGGGGATGTGCCATAGAGTAACAGATGTCTGTTATCCTTCAACCATCTTTTACACCCTCTATAATCTGGGATTATCGTCTCAACGAGATCCCAGAAGCGGTGAGAGTGATTTTTTTCCTTTATATGGCAGAGTTCATGGACAATAACATAATCTATGATGTAAAGGGGTGCCATGATAAGCCTCCAACTCAAGGAGATACTATCACTACTGGAACATGAGCCATACCTGTAAACACCGCTGGTGACCTTAATCCCTGTGGGGTAGAGCTTAGACAGCCTGCTGTAATAGCCTACCCTCTCCTGAAATAGCTCCCTTGCAGTCTTTTTATACCATTCCACAAAGACCCTCTCTGCATGGCTTTTGTTGTCTCTATGGATTATAAAACTCCCATTTATCAGTCTAACACCCTTAAAACTGTGGCTATCCACATATAAAAGTGGGTATGTATTGCCGAGGTAGAAAAAGCGCTCACCCTCTTCAAAGGCCCTGTTTTCTTCTTTTATGGCATTGTGTTCTGCCAGCTTTTTCTCCACCCAGTCAATCTTTTCTCTTAAGAAGCCCTCTATATCCCTTAAAGGGGTCTTATAAGGGGCATGTATTACTACCTCACCCTCCCTGTTTATCTTTAAAGACAGGGTCTTTTGTCTTTTTCTGCTTCTTATGAGCCTGTATCTCAGTTTTTATCTCCTCGTGTGGCCTTGAGCTTAAGATTGAGCCTATGCTAAATGTATTACATACGAGCCTTTCTGTGTCACTCTGGTGCCTTCCTACATATCTTCATATCTCCATCTCATCACCCTTGTGGGGTACATGGGTGATAAGATTTAACCTTTCCTTCACAACCTTTTCAAATTCAAGCTCAATGCCCTCTTCGCCGTGGACAATAATCACCTCCGGGTTTGTCTTAAATGTGCCGAGCCATTCCAATAGCTCTTTCTGGTCTGCGTGGGCTGAGAAGCCGCCTATTGTGTAGACCTTGGCCCTTATGGCCATCTCCTCACCGAGTATACGGGCTGTCTTGGCACCGTCTACTATGTGTCTACCCAGGGTCCCTCTGACCTGAAACCCGGTAAATATTACGCTGCATTCAGGCCTCCATATATTATGCTTGAAGTGGTGCCTTATTCGACCCCCTTCACACATACCGCTGCCTGCTATTATTATTGCCCCTGATTTGATCTTGTTCAGTTTCTGGGATTCTTCAACAGTGGTGGTAAAGTGGAGATGCATACCGTCACTGCTTCTGAATCTAAAATTCTCCAGTGCCTCTGCATCGAAAAATTCCGGGTGGGACATATATATCTTTGTTGCCTTATCTGCAAGAGGACTGTCTACATAGACATCAAGGCTCTTAAATCTCCCCTCCCTTAAAAACATGTTCAGTATATAGAGGATATCCTGGGTCCTGCCCACTGCAAAGGCCGGGATTAATACATTCCCCCCTTTCTTGAATGTAGCCCTTATTGCATCCTCGAGCTCGTCAATACTTTCTTTGAGTCCCTTGTGGAGCCTGTTGCCATAGGTAGATTCAACGACCACATAGTCTGCCTCCTCCACATGCTGAGGGTCATTTATTATGGGATTACCATTTTTACCCACATCACCGGAAAAGACGATCTTTTTCCTCTTTTCCATGCCCTTATAATATATCTCAAGCGTTCCAGAGCCGAGGATATGCCCTGCATCGAGAAACCTGTAGCTAATTCCAGGGCCCAGTTCCTCAAGCTCATTGTATGTCTTCCTATCTATAAAAGGCAGGGCATTTCTCACATCTTCCTCGTTATACAGGGGCTCATAGACTATGTCTTTTCCTTGTCTGAAAGATTTTTTTGTCATCCACTCCGCATCCTTCTCCTGGATATGGGCAGAATCCAGGAGCATTATCTCAAGAAGGTCTGCTGTGGCAGTTGTTGCAATTATCCTGCCCTTAAAACCCTCTGCCACAAGCTTTGGGATAAGCCCTGAGTGGTCAAGATGGGCATGGGTTACAATAAGATAATCAATCTTTTCAGGGTCAAAATCAAAGGGTTTTTTGTTTATGCTATCTGCATCCTTGCCCTGATACATTCCACAATCTACAAGAATCTCCATTTTATCGGATACAATATGATAGCATGACCCTGTAACTGTCCTTGCTGTACCTAAGAATCTAATCTTCATAATCCCTTCCTTATAATTTTTTTGTCTAAAGATATTAAAAATAAATCAGCCTTAATTCAACAGATTTTTTCTAGGTGAGTTCTGCAAAGGTCTCTATATATTTAATGGGTTTTAATGTGCTATAATTTAGAAAAAATATCTCCAAGGAGGGGGCAATGGAACCAAAAGATGTGAAATTGAAGAGATTATTCCACAGACATGGGAAGGCTTTGATCCTCCCGTATGACCAGGGATTAGAGCACGGACCTGTTGATTTTTTTGATGCACCCTTTGCGCAAAACCCCATGCACATAATAGATATTGCACGGCAGGGGGGATATGATGCCATTGCCATGCATATAGGAAATGCAAGACGGTATTTTGAGCACTACTTCGGTGACGTACCCCTTGTATTGAAGGTAAACGGAAAGACAAGCATCCCCTCTGACGATGAGCCCCTTTCCCCTATAACTGCAAGCATAGAAGATGCCCTTTCCCTATCAGCCATCGCAGTTGGCTATACCCTTTATGTTGGCTCTTCAAGACAGGATGAGGACATAGAACAGTTTGCCCAGGTGAGGGAGGAGGCACATAAAAATGGTCTACCTGTAATTGTATGGTCTTATCCAAGGGGTAGGGACATAAATGAAAAGGGTGGAAAGGACAGCCTTTATGCTGTAGAGTATGCTGCCAGGGTTGCCGCAGAACTCGGTGCTGATATGGTGAAACTGAATGTACCTTCTCTTAAAAGGAATCCTGATATACCAAAACCTTATAGAGATTATGAGACAGACCTCTTTAATGCTGTAAAAAGGGTTATTGCCAGTGCCTGTGGCATCCCTGTAATATTTGCCGGCGGCGGTATGGTCTCCGATGATGACCTGCTGGAAAAGGCAAGGATATGCCTTGAGGCAGGTGCATCAGGGCTTATCTTCGGGAGAAACATCTGGCAGAGACCTTTGGAAAAGGCCCTTGAGATAACAGAAAAGATCAAGGGGATCATAAAGGGATTAAAGGCGTAGGCGGGGTTGAGATGGCCAGGACAAAGGATACGCAACCTCTGAAATACAGAATCATTGACCATGAAGCTGATATCGGGCTTGAGATATATGGCAAAAGCCTTGAAGAGCTTTTCATAAATGCAGCAGAAGGGCTTTTCCACCTGATTATCGAAGGTAACGATATAAGACCTGAAAAAGGTAAGAGACTCGAGATAGGAAAAGATGGCGAGCTTCTGATAAATTTTATCAATGAACTCCTCTTCCTGTGGGACACTGAAGGCTTTATACCCAAGGAGTTCTCCATAAAGATAGAGGATGACGAGGTCAAGGGGAGTGTAATAGGAGGGCTTTTCGACCCTAGAAGATTGAGGATAAAACAGGAGATAAAGGCAGCAACGTATCACATGTTCTCTCTGATAGAGGAAGGTGGTATATACAAAGCAAGGGTTATACTGGATGTTTAGAAAACCTGTGAAGAACAAATGGCGGATAGTGGTCAGTTGAAGATAATTTAATGACTGTACAACTGAAAGGATAATATGGAAGATAGGGAAGGACACCTAAAAAAGCTCGATGACAACAGATACATAGTAAACAGACATGGCAACATGCATGTGGATGGCATAATCTACCTTAATGAGGAACTACTCCATGTCCTGGGGACAGACGAAAGCATAAAACAGGTAGAGAATGTGGCATGTCTGCCCGGCATTGTAGGTGCATCTATGGCCATGCCTGATATACACTGGGGATATGGCTTTCCAATAGGAGGTGTTGCTGCCTTTGACATGGAGACGGGTGTTGTGTCTCCAGGGGGCGTTGGCTATGATATAAACTGCGGCGTTAGGTTGCTCCGCTCTGATTTGAGATTAGATGAGATAAGGGAAAAGGTCAAAGACCTGATAGGTCATCTCTATATAAACATACCCAGCGGCGTAGGCTCTCACAGAAAAGACCTGAGACTCACAAGGGAGGAAATCAAAAAGGTCTTGAAAAAAGGGGCACGATGGGCAGTAGAGAATGGCTTCGGTGACCAGGAAGACCTTGAATATATAGAGGATAATGGCCAGATAAGGGGTGCAGACCCTGATTGCGTATCTGATAAGGCCTATGAGAGAGGCAAGGATCAGCTCGGTACAGTCGGTTCAGGCAATCATTTTGTGGAGATAGGGTATATCAAAGAGGTCTATGATCCTGATACTGCAGCCCGCTTCAGTATCTTTAAAGACCAGATTACAGTAATGATCCATACAGGTTCAAGGGGGCTTGGCTATCAGATATGTGACGACTACATAAAGGACATGATAAAGGCATCAGAGAAATATGGGATTTTCCTCCCGGACAGACAGCTCTGCTGTGCACCAATAGATTCCCCGGAAGGGAAAAGATACCTTTCTGCCATGGCCTCTGCAGCCAATTATGCCTTTGCCAACAGGCAGCTTATTACCCACTGGGTAAGAGAGACCATGGAACACACCTTAAAGGCAGGTTCAAAAAAACTCGGGCTTTCCATTGTCTATGATGTCTGTCACAATATAGCCAAGATAGAAAGACACAGGATTATGGAAAAAGGAAAGGTAAGGGAGATAGAGGTCTGTGTCCACAGAAAAGGTGCCACAAGGTCATACCCCCCGGACTCGGATGTGCTACCTGAAAGATACAAAAAAACAGGTCAGCCTGTGCTTATCCCGGGGGATATGGGCAGGGCATCCTATATCCTGTGCGGGACAAAAAAGGCTATGGACGAGACATTTGGGAGCACCTGTCATGGCGCAGGGAGGGTCATGAGCAGGAATCAGGCAATCAAGGCATCTAAGGGTCGTTCCATCTCCAAGGAGTTGGAGGATAGGGGGATATACGTAAGGGCAGCAAGCAAATCCACCCTTGTAGAGGAGATGCCTGATGCCTATAAGGATGTTTCAAAGGTTGTCCAGGTCGTCCATAATGCAGGTATATCAAGGCTCGTTGCCAAGATAGTCCCTCTTGGGTGCATAAAAGGATAGACAGCATAGACACAAAGGCAAATATTTATCCAGCAAAGGGGATAGATGATAATCATATTTACCGGTGATGGAAAAGGTAAGACATCTGCAGGTCTCGGGGTGGCACTGAGGGCAGCAGGCCACGACATGTCTACCCTCGTGATACAGTTTATGAAAAAACAAGGTAGTTCAGGGGAACACGGTATCCCTTCTTCCATGGCTCATTTTATCGAGATACACCCCTTTGGAGGTGATTTTATATATGCCGGAGATGACATAACCGGACATATAAAAATGGCAGAAGAGGCATGGGCCTTCATGGAGAAGAGGCTTAGAGAGAAGAACTTCCATATACTCATACTTGATGAATTAACGGTAGCATTGAGGTTCGGTCTTTTATCATTAAAAAAGGTATTGGATTTTTTAAAGACAAAACCGGAAAGACTAAATGTAATCATTACAGGCAGGGATGCACAGAAAGAGCTGATGGATATGGCCCATATCATCACAGAGATGAAAAAAATCAGGCATATATACGATGATGGCCTCCCTCCTGTCAAGGGTATAGATTTTTAGTCCACTGTTTCATATGTAGCTAAAAATATTTGGATTTCCATTTTGCCTAATGTTTAGGCAAACAAGATAAATCTCATGTATTATCAATAAGTTGCATTGCAAGGTCTACAAGTTTTCAACATATTATCCACAGATTTTGTGGAAAACTTTTTATTGCTCATTATAAGGATTAGAAAATATTGATCTTTACCCTTGTCCCCTTTTTTATCTTGCATGCGTCTGCCTGACCTCCGTTTATCTCAAGGACATACTGGGCTTTGGCCTTTGATGCAATTGTAGTCTCATCGAGTGGCCTTGCATTTTTAAAGATATCTACAACCCTGAGATTGGAATCTATAAAGACCATATCGAGGGGGATATAGGTATTCTTCATCCAGAAATACCTGAAATCCTCATCATTGTAAATAAAGAGCATACCGTTTCTTCTGGGTAGTGTCTTCCTGAACATGAGCCCTATCATCTGTTCATATTCTGTGACAGCAAGCTCTATGAAAAATGTGCATGTTGGCCCGTTGTTGTTATTATAAAAAACAATACTGTCTTGCCTCTCCATACCCTTACAGAGCTTTATAGTGGTCTTGGGGTTCACCTTTTGAGGATTTCCATTTATTAACACACCCCATGTTGTATTTGGAGGGTCAGCCATTCCCTGATGATGCAATGAATTGCTTGATATATTCTGCAAATGGTCTCCCTCATAGCCGCTACAAACTGGCATCCAGGCAATAAAAACCATAAAAAGCAGGGATGTTAATATGCAAATAGGTCTTGAATCCCATATCTGCATATCTTTCAAGGCCCTTGCAAAACACCTCAAAGGTCTTGTCTTCTTTAAGCCTACCATATCCATATCATAACTTGAGAATACCACAACATCAAGGACGAATATAGGCCCTTGCAAAGCCCTGAAAGGTCTTGAAAATAGTGGAAGATGGATTCTATATTCTAATGAATATAGCCACTTATCAAAATGGCCTCAATGATATGACCCATAGCATGAGGCCTTTTTCAAAGGTCTCTCACAACAGAACTATCATACTTACAGGGATGGCGTATAGAGTCTTTAGCTCCAACTTACTGATATGAAATGATTTTTTTATTATTCTTCTTTTTTTACGGCAAAAGGGACAGATACGCCGTAGCCCTCGTTCTCCCGACTTTGACAGTTTCACCCCACTAAATAACCAAAAATCCCCTTAAAAGCCAGTAAAATCAACCCCCCTTATGTAGTTTTTTTAATTTTGTAGTGGCAACTTTATTATTTTTTTATGTTTTTTAGTCTTTTTTTCTTGACTTTTTATTATAATAGTGTAGTATTTATACATGTACATCAAATTAACCAGATCTAAAAACCACCAGTATGTTCAGATAGTAGAATCCTATAGAGATGAAAATGGTGTTCCAAGACATAAAGTCCTATTTAACTTCGGTAGACTGGATGTATTAAAAAAGGATCTTTCCTTTCTCAAGGTAATAGAGAAGTTAAAATCCATAATAAGTGAGTCAGACAATCTTGAAGATGTATCTGAAGCAGATATAGTCAACTGGGGATACAAGATATACGAGAAGCTATGGAAGAGGTTCGGTATTGATACTATCTTAAAAGAAGTTCAGTCCAGAACCAGAACTAAATTCGATTTAAACAACAGCTGCCTTCGTATGGTGATAGAGCATTTACTAAATCCCAAGAGTAAACTGGGTATATACAACAACCAGGGCATGTATTTTGGTCTACCTGAGTCCAGGCTACAGCATCTGTATCGCAGTCTTGACATATTAAGTGATTACAAGGAAGAGATGGAAAAAGAGATATTTTTAAAGCACATGAATCTATTCAGTATGAAGGTAGATGTAGTTTTTTATGATGTAACCACCTTTTACTTTGAGAGTGTGAGATCTGATACTCTAAGGGAGTTCGGTTTCAGCAAGGACAACAAATTCAACGAGGTGCAGGTAGTATTAGGACTGCTTATAGATATAGAGGGTAGACCCATAGGTTATGAGCTATTCCCCGGTAACACCTTTGATGGCAAGACCCTTGAGGTATCCATTGAAAAACTGAAGAACAGATTCATGTTAAACAGGGTGATAATAGTGGCTGACAGGGGGATAAACAGCAAGCTCAATTTAAAGAAAATAAAAGACATGGGGTTTGAATACATAGTTGCAAGCCGTATAAAGAACCTGCCCAGGACCATACAGGATAGCATATTCACACAGGAGGGTTATAACATAGCAACTACCCATGATGGTGATGAATTCAGATACAAGGTTATGGACTATGTACATACAAAAGAGGCATTGAAGGAAAAGCTCATCATCACCTATTCGCCAAAGCGTGCAGCAAAAGATAGACATGACAGGCAGAGGTTAATAGAGAAGGCAAATCGTTTAATAGAACAAAAGTCATTGGACTTAAAACGAGGAGGAAGGAAGTATATTAAAATTCTCTCATCAAATTATATACTCGATGAACAGGCCATATCAAGGGATGAGAAGTTTGATGGATACTACGGCATACAGACCAGTGAGGAGAAACTGAGTGCATACGATATCATAAATGCCTATCACAATCTCTGGAAGATAGAAGAATCCTTCAGGATAATGAAGAGCAACTTAGAGGTCAGGCCTGTATTCCACTGGACAGAGAAGAGGATAAAGGGTCATTTCTTTGTATGTTTTCTGGCATTCTTACTTGAAAGAACCCTTGAGTTTAAACTGAGGGAGTCAAATATAGAATCAACACCGCTCAAGATAAGAAAAGTGATAAATAGTATGAACTTTGCAAGATTTGAGTCAAAAGGCCAAACATATCTACTAAAAACCAGATATGACAGTCTGGGGAGTCAAATACTCAGAATATTCAAAATCACACCACCAAAGAACCTGTCAACCTTAAAAGACATAAACCTGTAATCAAAAAACTCTGTAGTGACAAAATGCACTTTTTTGAAGAGAAGAGTTGTTTATTTTCAATGGGTTATAAAAAATAACTGTCAAAGTCGGGAGATAAAAAAACAAATATGTTATTTTTTTTCAGGTGATGGAGTTCACCGATAAACCGCCTTTCATGGCTGATAACTCCTACCGAAAATTAGATCACCCTTTACGATATATGCTTTTTCATGAGTCAACACAGAATAAGGGTGTTAACGGGAGGAGAAATGAAAGATCAGAAACCCTCTTTAAATGTCTCCAGTAATGCACATGATTTATCAAAACAGATAATACAGAAGATCGAGGACATATCTAAGGATTTCCATATTGTATCCCTTAATCGTCAGATAGAGGCATGTAAGGGTCTATTTACAGAGAGCCCGATAATTGATGTGGCTATCCTTGGTCAATTTAAGGCAGGTAAAAGCTCTTTCATCAACAGTATAATAGGAAAAAAGATACTCCCGGTTGGGGTAATACCTGTTACTACTGTTATAACCCGCATACAATACGGTGGACAGGAGGATGCAGTTGTAAGATTTTTTGACGGAAAGAGCGAGAGGATTGGGCTCGACAAGATAGAGGAATACATATCAGAGGCAAAGAATACTGCCAACCAAAAAAATGTAGAGGTTGTTGATATAGAGTTGCCCTCTCTTGAACAGTATCCAGGCCTGAGGCTCGTTGATACACCCGGTCTGGGCAGTATATTCAAATATAATACAGAGGTCTCTGAGGAATGGCTTCCTGAGGTAGGGGCTGCCATAATAGCCATAAGTTCTGACAGACCTCTGTCTGAGAATGACCTGAACCTGATCCGTGAGCTCATGGATTTTACACCTAAGGTTGTAATCCTTCTAACAAAGGCTGATATGCTATCTGATGAACAGCAGAGAGAGGTGGTAAGGTTTTTTAAGGATTCATTAAGGCGTGAGTTCAATCAGGATTTCCAGATACTCCTTTACTCCACCATAAAAGATACGGAGATCTACAAGAGATGGATAGATAAGCTCCTATCCAGTCTATCTTATAACAGGGATTCAGAGTTTAAGGGCATACTCCAGCATAAGGTCCGTTCCATTGCAAGGCAATGCATAAGCTACCTTGATATTGCCCTAAAAACATCTGTCAG
Source organism: Deltaproteobacteria bacterium (assembly GCA_029553295.1). Taxonomy (GTDB): domain Bacteria; phylum Desulfobacterota; class Syntrophorhabdia; order Syntrophorhabdales; family Syntrophorhabdaceae; genus DTOV01. Next base: position 12,294 of record JAKPCK010000096.1, read on the forward strand.
CGCAGATGCAGAGAGAGAGGAGCTTAAAAAGACCATCCTCGATGAGAAGGTAAACTATGAACTGATACACTCAGAATTGTCACTTATTGCCAGGGAGAACAAACTCCACACAAGGGAGATTATAGCATCGTATCTTGATGAGAAGCACAGGGCAAAACTTATCCAGAGGCTTACCGCAAGGCTTGTTGAGGACATGTCAAGATGGGGAGGTAACCTGTGGAGGCTTACAAGGCAGTATGAAGAGTGGCTTATGGAGAATATGACCACTGAGATGGACCATATATCAAGGGCAGATTACAAACAGTTCTTCGGTACACTAAAAAAGGCCCATAATACTATATCCAGGTCTGTGGAGCTATTTAGAAATCTGTTGGACAGGAATATAGAAAAGGTACTGGGCATAAAGCCTAATAGCGTCAATTGGGTTGTTGATGTATCAGAGCCTGCCCATCCAGATGTGGCATTCACAAAGACCTTTGATTTTCATTTTGACCTCTTATGGTTTTTGTTCCCCATGTTTATATTTAGAAAGGTCTTTGAGAGACACTTCCTAAAACAGATACCGAGGGTCACGGATATCCATTTATCGAGACTTGCATATCAATGGGAGGTGAGGATCAACAAGGCCATAGACGAGATAAAGGATCAGGCACTCGAGTATGTCCGTAACGAGCTTACCACTATTGATTCACTCCTTTCCCAGGCAGGGGGACAGACAGACAGGATAAGGGCTATAAGGGATGAGATAGCAGAAAAGATAGAGGGTCTGGGCAGTTAGCCTCTATCTCAATATGGTCTATTTTGACCCAACTTGCACCTTTAGCCCAAAAATTAAGCTTTATCAAGGGGTTGGGGATTAGACCTCTCCATTTTAGTGAACACAGATTTTTCCTGCCAGAAGACCATGTCCATTAAGCCCAAAGCATAGGATACAGCCTTAATCTTTAGTCCTGTCTTTAAAACTCTGTATGTCTCTGCATAGGTTTTATTTATGATATTTGTCCTCTGTTTTTGAGAATGCATAGTATATAAGGCTTGCAACCATACTTAGAAAACATATAAGGAATGTAATCCTGTACCCAACAACAGGGGCGACTCCGGCCCTTGATAGGGCTTCAATTATCTTTCCCATAAGGGACATGATTATAGCACCCCCAGACATGGTAAAGAAATTCACCCATGCCATAGTTGTTGCTGACATAGAAAGGGGAAATAGTTCTTTTACATGGGAGTATAGCAGTGTCCCGAATCCGTTAAAGAAACCAATAAAAAAATATATAGTCCCATACCATAATGGA
>JAKPCK010000103.1 GCA_029553295.1 Deltaproteobacteria bacterium
TATGCCAGGTGACAATGTAACACTCACCGTAGAACTCGTCTCACCCATAGCCCTTGAAAAAGAGCTCCGCTTTGCAATAAGGGAGGGTGGTAAGACCGTTGGTGCCGGTGTTGTAACAGAGATAATAGAGTAGAGGGGATAGAAGATGAGGCAGCTCGTTATACTTGCTTGTTCTGAATGCAAAAACAGGAATTATACGACCACTAAAAATAAACAGAAGACTCCTGAAAGGCTTGAGATTAAAAAATACTGTAAATTTTGTAAGAAACACACACCACACAAGGAGACAAAATAAAAGGCCAGTAGCTCTAACGGATAGAGCACCGGACTCCAAATCCGGGTGTTGGGGGTTCGAATCCCTCCTGGCCTGTAATTTTTGGAGAAGAGATGGATTTTAAGGATAAGACAGAGAATATAAAAAGATATTTTATGGAGGTATTCCTTGAGGCCAAAAGGGTAACATGGCCCTCGAGAAAGGACACTGTCAAGGGCACATATATTGTGCTCATAACTGTTATTGTATCAGCCATCTTCCTTGGTATTGTTGATATAGGGCTGGCAAAAATAATACAGGTATTTCTCCGTTAATATTTATGGAAGATAATATGGAAAAAAAATGGTATGTTGTTCACACATACTCAGGGTATGAACAAAAGGTCAAAGAGACCCTGCAAGAAAATATAAAACTGAACAAGCTTGAAAAATATTTTGGCGATATAATTGTCCCTTCAGAGATTATCATGGAGAGGGTCAAAGGCCAGGTCAAGAAATCACAGAGGACAGTTTTCCCTGGTTATATAATAGTGAATATGGTGATGAACAATGACACCTGGTATCTTGTAAAAAATACACCTAAGGTTACAGGGTTTGTTGGTTATGACAAGATGAACCCCCCTCCCCTGCCTGAAGAGGAGGTTAACGAGATTATATATGCAATACAAGAAGGTAAGGGTAAGATTAAGCCCAAGATAAGATTTGATAAAGGAGACAGCATAAAGGTTACAGAAGGGCCTTTCAATAATTTTACAGGGACTGTAGAGGAGATAAAACCAGAAAAGGGTAAGGTTAAGGTTCTTCTAAATATATTCGGGAGGACAACTCCCGTTGAGCTTGATTTTATCCAGATTGAAAAAATATAAAGGAGTTTTGAGATGGCAAAAAAGGTTGTGGCAATGGTAAAATTGCAGCTTCAAGCAGGTCAAGCAACGCCTTCACCACCGGTAGGGCCTGCCCTTGGTCAACACGGCGTTAATATAATGGAATTCTGTAAGGCCTTCAATGAAAAAACAAAAAGCCAGGAAGGAACGGTCATCCCTGTTTCAATAACCATCTTCTCTGACAGGACCTTTACATTCGTGACCAAGACCCCACCAGCAACCTTTCTCCTGAAAAAGGCGGCAAAACTGGCAAAAGGTGCTAATAATCCAAAGAAAGAGGTAGTTGGCAGCATTACCATGTCCGCAATAAAGGAGATTGCCCAGCTTAAGATGCCTGATTTGAATGCCAAGGATTTAGAAGGGGCTATCAAGATAATCAAGGGTTCTGCCAAAAGCATGGGGTTAGAGGTTGTTGAGGGCTAATTTGAACAGCTATTCCATCTATGTATTATAGCGTCTTAAGAATGTTTTATTAGTTACCTTTCAATATGGGAATAAATGGCGGATTGTTAAATAATAAGGAGTAAAAAATGGCAAAGAAGACAAAAAAATATTCTGAGGCATTAGCCAAAATTGACAGAGAAAAAAGATATTCCATGGAAGAGGCCCTTGAGCTACTCCCTCAGATAAGCTTTGCAAAGTTTGATGAGACAGTGGAATTGGCCATGAAGCTTGGGGTTGACCCCAGGCATGCAGACCAGGTAGTCAGGGGTAGTGTTGCCCTGCCTAATGGACTGGGCAAAAAGGTGAAGATACTCGTATTTGCCAAGGGTCAGAAGGAAAAGGAGGCACAGGAGGCAGGTGCTGACTATGTTGGTGCAGAGGACATGATAGAGAAGATCCAGAAAGGCTGGCTTGATTTTGACAAGACCATCTCAACACCTGATATGATGGGTGCAGTAAGCAAGCTGGGAAAGATCCTCGGACCCAGGGGTCTTATGCCAAACCCCAAGGTAGGGACAGTCACCTTTGATATTGCAAAAACAGTTAAAGAGATGAAGGCAGGCCGAGTAGAATTCAGGGTTGACAAGGCAGGGAATCTCCATACACCTGTAGGAAAAGTTAGTTTTGGTAAAGACAAATTGCTTGAAAATATCAATACGCTCATAGATACTGTTATCCGCTTGAAACCTCCTGCAAGCAAAGGGACATATATAAAGGGCATAGCACTATCTACAACAATGAGCCCTGGAATAAAGATTGACCCAACCTATGTAAGAAATTTAAGCAAATAGCGAAAAGGTCAGAGAAAGTAGGTGCTCCGCCTATGGCGGTATTAAACGATTACGGCCTACCGAGACTTTTGGTATTTCGTCTCTCTGGCTTTTCATAAAAAAACCAGGAAAGGAGGGATGAAAAAATTGGAAAAGGCAAAGAAGCAAAAGGTAGTTGCAGAGCTTGCAGAAAAGCTCAGGCAGATGAATTCCATGTTCCTCACAGAATACAGCGGAATGAATGTTGCCCAGATGACCAGGCTGAGAAAGGAACTGAGGAACGTTGGAGTAGATTTCAGCGTTATCAAAAATAGCCTCTTAACAATAGCCTCACAGGGGACAAAGGCAGAACCATTAAAAGACTACTTCACCGGTCCCAATGCTATAGTTGGAATCTACAAAGACCCTGTTAGCGCAGCTAAAGTAATAGCAGGCTTCTCAAAAGACGTGCCCCACCTGAAGCTAAAGGCAGGTTTTTTAGGAGACCAGGTCCTAACCCCTGCAGATATCCTAAAGCTTGCTACACTGCCTACAAGAGATGTACTGATAGCCAAGCTCTTCGGATTGCTTAAGGGCATGCCCCAGAGGTTGGTCTATGTGCTCAACGGCAATATAAACAAGCTGTTGCTAACACTTAATGCAATAAAATCAAAAAAAGAACAGGCCTAAAGGAGGAGATAAGATATGAGTATCACAAAAGAAGATGTAATACAATTCATAGAGAATATGACAGTTCTCGAACTATCTGAGTTTATAAAGACACTGGAGGATAAATTTGGTGTCCAGGCTGCAATGCCTGTTATGGCAGCAGCAGCCGCAGGTGCAGCAGCACCGGCCCAGGAGGCAGCACCGGCAGAAGAAAAGACAGAGTTTAATGTAATCCTAACAGGATACGAGGCTGACAAAAAGATCCAGGTAATAAAGGTTGTCAGGGCCATAACGAGTCTGGGGCTCAAAGAGGCAAAAGACCTCGTAGAAGGTGTTCCTAAGACTGTAAAAGAAGGCGTCTCAAAGGAAGAGGCGGCCAACATAAAAAAGCAGCTTGAAGAAGTAAGCGGACAGGTAAAGGTAGAGTAAATAATAAAAGGATATGGGGTCAGGGAGGTCAGGTGTTTATATCGCTTAGGCTCTCTGACCTCAACCCTTTAAACTAAGGAGTTAAAATTATGAGGGAAACTTTCCACAATAAGATTTACAGGAAAAAATATGGGGAGATAAAAGAGGTCCTTGAGATACCCAATCTCATAGAGATACAGCTTGATTCCTATGAGAAATTCCTACAGAAGGATGTCCCACCTGATAAAAGGGAAAACATAGGCCTCCAGGCTGTCTTTAAAAGCGTATTCCCCATAAAGGATTCCCATGAGACCACATCTCTTGAATTCAAAAAATATGAGATAGGTGAACCAAAGAATACAGAAGAGGAATGTATATTCAGGGGTATCACATATGCAGCCCCCATGAAGGTTACAATAATGCTCGTTGTGTGGAATGTTGACCCTGAGACAAAGACAAAAGATATAAAGGCAGTAAAGGAACAGGATGTATACTTTGGAGAGATACCCCTGATGACCGAGAGGGGGACATTTATTATAAACGGCACAGAGAGGGTTATTGTAAGCCAGCTACACAGGTCTCCAGGTGTCTATTTTGATTGTGACCAGTCAAAATCCCTTGCCGGAGGCAATCTTATCTATACTGCCAGGATAATACCCTACAGGGGCTCATGGCTCGATTTTGAGTTTGACCACAAGGAACTCCTGTATGTGAGGATAGACAAAAAGAAAAAAATACCGGTAACACTTTTCTTAAAGGCCCTTGGATATGAAGAAAAAGAGATACTCGATTATTTCTACGATAAAGAGAAGATAATCATAAAAGAAGGTAGATTCCTAAAGCAGACACCCCTTTCCCTCCTTGTGGACCAGAGGTCCCCATCTGATATAACAGATGAGACAGGGAAGCTCCTGGTAAAAAAACATAAGAAGATAACCAAGTCTGATATTAAAAAGCTGGCAGCAGCAAATATCAATGCCATACCTATTGAAGAAGACGATATAGTAGGCAAGGTTACAGCGGATAATATATACGACCCTGAGACAAAAGAGGTATTAATCCCTATAAATAAAGAGCTTACTAAAGAGGACCTTGCGAAAATCGTTGAAAGGAATATAGATAGTTTAGATATCCTTTTTATAGATAACCTAAACGTAAGCCCTTCCCTGAGAAATACACTGCTGATAGATAAAATCACAAAAAAAGAGGATGCCCTGTTAGAGATATACAGAAAGCTAAGGCCAGGGGATCCCCCTACAATAGAATTTGCCGAGGCATTGATTAACAATATGTTCTTCAGTGAGGATAGATATGACCTGTCAAAGGTTGGCAGGCTTAAGATAAATCACAGATTGGGTTTCGAAGAGTCTAAAGTGCCTCTTGACTGCACAATCCTCAGGAAAGAAGATATAATAGAGGTAGTCAGACGGCTCCTAAAACTCAAAGACTCCAGGGGACCCGGGGATGACATAGACCACCTTGGAAACAGGAGGGTAAGGACTGTAGGCGAACTCCTCGAAAATCAGTTCAGGATGGGCTTGGTCCGCATGGAAAGGGCAATAAAAGAAAGGCTTACCTTCCCTGAGATGGAGACCCTTATGCCCCACGACCTGGTTAATCCAAAACCTGTAAACACTGCCATCAAGGATTTCTTTGCAAGCAGCCAGCTTTCCCAGTTTATGGACCAGACAAACCCATTGAGTGAGATTACCCATAAAAGAAGGCTAAGCGCCCTTGGTCCTGGAGGGCTTACAAGAGAGAGGGCAGGTTTTGAGGTTCGAGACGTCCATCCAACCCACTATGGAAGGATATGCCCTGTAGAGACGCCTGAAGGCCCCAATATAGGCCTTATAGCATCCCTCTCCACATATGCAAAGGTAAATGAATTTGGCTTTATTGAGGCACCATATAGAAAGGTTGTAAATGGCAGGGTTACAGATGAGGTCCATTACCTTAGTGCCCTTGAAGAGGAAAATTATTATATAGCCCAGGCAAATGCCCCCATAGGAGAGGATGGCAGATTGGCTGCAGATATGATATCTGCCCAGAAAGGTGGCGGGTTCTATCTTGTTAGCCCGGAACAGATAGACTATATGGACGTATCTCCTAAGCAGCTTGTCAGTGTCTCTGCAGCTCTGATCCCCTTTCTTGAGCATGATGATGCGAACAGGGCACTCATGGGCTCCAACATGCAGAGACAGGCTGTGCCGCTCATCAAACCCGAGGCACCCCTTATTGGAACAGGTATGGAAAGGATAGTGGGCAGGGATTCGAGGGTTACTGTGGTAGCAAAACACAGTGGCATTGTAAAAAGTGTAGATGCCAACAGGATTATAGTGCAATATGAGGAGGTAACAGACGGTGAAGAACCTGTTGCGAAAATAGATATATATAACCTACTGAAGTTCAGGAGGTCTAACCAGGATACATGCATAAACCAGAGGGTCATAGTAAAGGAAGGGGATTATGTTAAAAAAGGCGATGTCCTTGCCGATGGCCCATCAACAGACAGGGGTGAGCTTGCCCTTGGTAAAAATGTGTTTGTTGCCTTTATGCCCTGGAGGGGATTCAACTACGAGGACTCTGTCCTGATAAACGAGCGGCTCGTAAAAGAAGATGCCATGACATCTATCCACATAGAAGAACTCGAGTGTGTTGTCAGGGATACAAAACTTGGCAGGGAAGAGGTTACAAGGGATATACCAAATATCGGTGATGAGGCCCTAAAGTATCTCGATGAAAGCGGCATCATAATGATAGGGGCAAATGTAAGACCTAATGATATTCTGGTAGGAAAGGTGACCCCAAAAGGGGAGACACAGCTCACGCCAGAGGAAAAGCTCTTAAGGGCCATATTCGGTGAAAAGGCAGGGGATGTAAAAGACACATCCTTAAGGGTCCCCCACGGCATAGAGGGCATTGTAATAGATGTCAAGGTCCTTTCAAGGAGAGGTATAGACAAAGACGATAGGAGCAGGCTCATAGAGGATATAGAGATATCAAATATCCTGAAAGACCAGGAGGAACAGGTAAAGATTATTATTGAGAGCACAAAAGAAAGGATAAAAAATCTCCTTTTAGGCAGGCATTCCCCTGTTGATATAAAGGATAACAAGGGTAAGATAATTGTTAAAAAGGGCGATACCTTCACTGTGGAGAAGCTGAACCATATAAATGTAGACAAATTCCAAGAGATAGAGTTTGGCGACGAAGATATAGACAGCAGGGTCTCAAAGGTCTTTGACAGCAAAGAAAACCAGATAGAGCTGATAAAACTATACTATGAAGACAAGATAAACAAGATTAAAAAAGGCGATGAACTCCCTCCAGGGGTTATAAAGACAATCAAGGTCTATGTGGCGATGAAGAGAAAGATCGCTGTAGGTGATAAGATATCTGGACGTCACGGAAACAAGGGTATAGTATCTGTTATACTGCCGGAAGAGGATATGCCGTTTATGGAGGACGGGACACCGATAGATATCGTCTTAAACCCCCTTGGGGTCCCTTCAAGGATGAATGCAGGCCAGATACTGGAGACCCATCTTGGCTGGGCTGCTAAGGAACTTGGGAAAAAGATAGGGGAGATGATTGATAATTACAATAAAAAGATGTGCTCACCGGAGGCCATACGGGAACACATCAAAAAGATATATAACAGTGACGAGATAAACAATCTCATAGACAAGATAAGCGATGAAGAGCTTCTGGAGTTTTCTGACAAACTAAGAGACGGCATCAATATATCTGTGCCTGTTTTTGATGGACCTAAAGAAGAAGACATCCGGGAGCTATTCAGGATGGCAGAGATGAAAGATGGCTTCCAGACCACCCTGTATGATGGAAGAACTGGAGAGCCATTCCACCATAAAATAACAGTGGGTTACATGTATTTTCTCAAGCTCCACCACCTCGTTGACGACAAGATCCATGCCCGTTCCATAGGCCCATATTCCCTTGTTACCCAGCAGCCATTGGGAGGGAAGGCACAATTCGGTGGTCAGAGACTGGGTGAGATGGAGGTCTGGGCACTGGAAGGTTACGGCGCAGCATATTCACTTCAGGAGTTTCTCACCATCAAATCCGACGATGTAAGCGGCAGGATAAGGGCATACGAGGCAATAGTCAAGGGAGAGGATGTCCTTGAACCAAGTCTCCCTGAATCATTCAATGTCCTCATTCAAGAGCTTAAAAGCCTTTGCATAAATGTAGACCTCGTAAAGGAAGAATAAGGAGGTAAACCTTGGAAGACCTTTTTAAGATTTTCGATAAACAAAAAGACCCTTTAAGTTACAGCGCAATAAAGATATCCCTTGCATCCCCAGAGTTGATAGAAAAGTGGTCGCACGGAGAGGTAAAAAAACCTGAGACAATCAACTACAGGACATTCAAGCCTGAAAGGGATGGGCTATTCTGCGCAAAGATATTCGGCCCCGTAAAAGACTATGAGTGCACATGTGGAAAATACAAGAGGATGAAACACAGGGGGATTGTATGTGAAAAGTGCGGTGTTGAGGTAATACAGTCAAAGGTGAGAAGGGAGAGGATGGGTCATATAAGGCTTGCATGCCCTGTTGCCCACATATGGTTCCTCAAAAGCATGCCCAGCAAGATTGGGACACTACTTGAGCTTACCATAAAAGAAGTAGAAAGGGTCCTATACTTTGAGATGTATATTGTTATTGAACAGGGTAATTCCCCCTATAAATTCTGCGAACTAATCTCTGAAGAGAAATACAATGAGGCAAAGGATAGGTATGGTGAAGACTTTAAGGCAGGAATAGGTGCTGAGGCTATAAGAGAATGTCTAAAAAAGATAGACATCGAGAAGCTGGCCAGTGAACTAAGGGTGGAGATGAGGGAAACGGCAAGCGATGCAAAGAAGAAGAAGATATCAAGGAGATTGAAGATAATAGATGCATTCAGGGCCTCAGGGGTTAAACCTGAGTGGATGATACTGGATATTATCCCGGTTCTGCCTCCTGAGTTGAGACCCCTAGTCCCCCTTGACGGAGGTAGATTTGCGACATCAGATTTAAATGACCTATATAGAAGGGTTATAAACAGGAATAACAGGCTAAAGAGGCTCATGGAGCTCAATGCCCCTGATATAATCATCAGGAATGAAAAAAGGATGCTCCAGGAGGCAGTAGATGCACTCTTTGACAACTCGAAAAGAGGCAGGGTTGTCACAGGGGCTAATAAAAGACCCCTCAAATCCCTAAGCGACATGTTAAGGGGTAAACAGGGCAGATTCAGACAGAACCTCCTGGGAAAGAGGGTTGATTACTCAGGGAGGTCTGTAATTGTTGTCGGTCCTGAATTAAAACTCCACCAGTGCGGTCTGCCAAAATACATGGCCTTAGAACTCTTCAAACCCTTTGTCTATAACAGATTGATAAAAAAAGGTTATGCAGGTACGATAAAAAATGCAAAAAAGATAGTGGAGAAAGAGACACCTATTGTATGGGATATCCTTGAAGAGGTAATAAAGGAACACCCTGTGCTTCTAAACAGGGCCCCTACCCTACACAGGCTTGGCATACAGGCCTTTGAACCCCTGCTCATTGACGGGAAGGCAATCCAGCTCCACCCCCTTGTATGTCCTGCCTATAATGCCGACTTTGACGGTGACCAGATGGCAGTCCATATACCTCTGTCCATTGAGGCACAGGCAGAGGCAAGGATTCTCATGATGTCCACAAATAATATACTCTCCCCTGCCAATGGCAAACCCATAATCGTCCCTACACAGGATATAGTCCTCGGGCTTTATTACCTCACCATAGAGAGAAAATTTGTAAAAGGTGAGGGAAAATACTTTGCAGACCCTGAAGAGGTAATGGTTGCTTATGATGCAGGGATGATTGACCTCCATGCAAGGATAAAGATCAAATTTAACGGCAAACAGGTAGAGACCACTGTTGGAAGGGTTATATTGCGCGATGTAATAGAGCATGCCCTGGATGAAATCGAAGAGGAAAAAAGAACATCAATAATGAATGAGCTTTTTAGCCTCATCAACAGGATAATGGACAAGAAGACAATAGCCCAGCTTGTTGATAAGTGCTACAGGGAAGCAGGTGAAAAGGCAACGGTAATACTCTCCGACAGGTTGAAAAACCTCGGCTATTATTTTGCCACCCTTGGTGGTATATCCATATCCATTGACGATATGAAGATACCCAAGAAGAAAAAGGAACTCATTGAAAGGGCAAACAGGGACGTGGTGAATGTCCAGAGACAATATTCAGACGGTCTAATAACAGATGGCGAGAGATACAACAAGGTAATCGATATATGGGCAAATGTTACAGAAGAGATTGCCGATGAGTTGATGAGGGAATTGGGCACAGAGGATGTTATAGGTCCTGATGGAAAGCCTATATTGGATTCTAATGGAAAACCTGTAAGACAGAACAGCCTCAATCCAATATTCATGATGGCACACTCAGGCGCAAGGGGTAATGCACAGCAGATAAGACAGCTTGCAGGCATGAGGGGGCTTATGGCAAAACCATCAGGAGAGATTATCGAAACTCCTATTACAAGTAATTTCAGGGAAGGTCTTGACGTCCTCCAATACTTTATCTCAACCCACGGTGCAAGGAAGGGTCTTGCTGACACAGCATTAAAGACTGCAAACTCGGGTTATCTGACCAGAAGACTCGTTGATGCTGCCCAGGATGTAGTTGTTACTGAATATGACTGCGGTACCTTTGATGGTATTGAGATGAGGAGGCTTGAGGAGGGTGGCGAGGTCATAGAACACCTCGATGCAAGGATACTGGGCAGGGTTGCCCTTGAAGATATAAAAGACCCTGATGGAGAGATTATCGTAAAAAAGAACGAGGAGATAAGGGAGGTTCATCTAAAGCAGATAGAGAATGCAGGATACGAGAGTGTTAAGATACGCTCAGTCCTCACATGCAGGGCAAAAAGAGGTGTATGTGCCCTATGCTATGGAAGGGATCTGGCAAGGGGCAGGCTTGTAAGCATCGGTGAGGCTGTTGGCATTATTGCAGCACAGTCTATCGGTGAGCCAGGGACACAGCTCACCATGAGGACATTCCATATTGGTGGTGCAGCATCCCGAAGGGTTGAACAGTCAACACTTGAGGTGAGGAATGAAGGCTATGTAAGACTCCATAATGTCAAGGTCATTATAAACAGGGAGGGTGTCCCTGTGGTTATGAACAGAAACGGTGAGATAGCTGTAGTGGATGAGGCAGGAAGGGAGCGAGAAAAATATCCTGTCATATACGGTGCAAAGCTTAAATGCAAGGAAAATGATTATGTAAAAGAAGGAGATGTCCTCGCTGAATGGGACCCATATACAACGCCAATCCTGTCTGAGGTGTCCGGTAGGATTAAGTTCGGTGATATATTAGAAGGCATAACCATGCAGGAGACAAAAGACGAGGTCACAGGTCTATCTTACAAGGTTATTATTGAACCAAGGGACCAGACCTTAAGACCCAGGATCTCTATAAAGGATGATAAGGGCAAGACAATAATGATGGATGGGACATCAAGCCCGGCAAGATACATACTGCCTGTAGGCGCCCACATAGCAGTCAATGAGGGTGATGACATATACACCGGGGATGTAATAGCCAAGATACCACGAGACACCATAAAGACAAAGGATATAACAGGTGGTCTGCCAAGGGTTGCTGAGCTCTTTGAGGCAAGGAGACCAAAGGAGAATGCCATAGTAAGCGAGATAAACGGCGTTGTATCCTTTGGAAAGATGCTAAAGGGAAAGAGAGAGGTAATAGTAACACCTGAAAGGGGAGAACCAAGGAAATACAACATCCCCCGTGGTAAACATATAATCGTCCATGAAGGCGACTATGTAAAGGCAGGGGAGCCCCTTATGGACGGTCCTGTGAACCCCCATGATGTCCTTAGCATCCAGGGTGTAAAAGAACTTGCCAGGTATCTCGTCAACGAGATCCAGGAGGTATACCAGTTACAGGGCGTAAAGATTAATGATAAACACATAGAGGTCATAGTCAGGCAGATGCTGAAACGTGTCAGGATAAAGGATGTAGGTGACACCAATTTTATTATAGATGAGCCTGTGGAACAATGGGTATTTGAAGAGGAAAACAGGAGGGTAATAGAAAGAGGCGGTAAACCTGCAGAGGCAGAGCCTCTTTTCCTTGGCATAACAAAGGCATCCCTTATCACAGACAGCTTTATATCTGCTGCAAGCTTCCAGGACACAACAAAGGTCCTGACCCAGGCTGCCATAGAAGGGAGGGTAGACTACCTGAAGGGGCTTAAGGAGAATGTGATAATGGGCAGAATTATCCCTGCCGGCACAGGTTTTCCAAAATACAGAGGCTATGACATGGTGGTTATGGATAAGTCAACAAATAGCCCTGAAAAATTAACAGAGGCAGAGCCCCAGGAAGAGCCTAATAACGTTTGAGTTTTCTATCTGCTATAATAGCCTCCTCAGATTTTGGATAGAGTTCTTTTACCTTCTTGAGGGCTATTATAGCATTGTCTTTTTCATTGAGATAAATGAAGGCATCTGCCTGTGAAAGTAGTGCCCTTGGTGCCTTCTCGCTCTTGGGGTATTTTTTGATAACCTCATTGAAATTGAGGATTGCCATCTCATAGTCTTTTATACTCATATAACACTCACCAAGCCAGTAATAGGCATTAGGGACAAGGGGTGTCCCTGCATAGGCCGCAATAAACTCAGAGAATTTTTTAATGGCATCCTGATACATCTTCTTCTGAAAGAGATCAAAGGCCTCCTTGTACTTTATTTCATAGTTGGTATCCTCTGGTTTTGATATATTCTCAGCCTTGACCTCCCCGGGTTTTTTAAGGGCATTAATCTCGCTTTTTGTCTCTGCGTAGTATGTCTTCAACTGAAACTCCAGCGCCTCCATCTTTCCTGTGAGATTTTTTATCCTTTCGTCGCTGCTGTTAATGGAAAGGGAGATGTCTGCAATCTGCTTTTTTATCGCCTCATTATCCTTTAAAATACCTTCGAGTTTTTTATTATTCTGCTCTTTATAGGTCCTTAATTCATTCTCAAGGGTCCCTATACTCCTGTTTACCATTGTCAGGTCCTCTGTGGATGCATAACATCCGGCGATTATAAAACCCATTAAAAAAATCACTACATTCTTTTTCATATCTTGACCTTCCTTAGTTTCATTTTCTTATGGCATAAACACAGGCTGTGTCTCATCTCCCTCGGTAAACTTCAATGTTCTCTTATTATCTCCATTGAAGAGCATAATGGATATGCTATATCTGTTTCCCTTCAAGGTCGAATATATTATATATCTACCGCATGGAGAAAAATGGGGTGAATCATTTAAACCCCCATTTGTAAGAAGTCTCGGGTTTGAGCCGTCAGGGTTCATGGTGCATATCTCAAAGGAGCCCTCAATCTTTGAGACAAATGCAATGAGGTCTCCCTTTGGAGAAAAAGTCGGGGCTGTATTATAATCACCGGAGAAGGTTAATCTTTTTGTTTCACCTGTTATCATATCCTTCAAAAAAATCTGAGGGGTTCCATGCATATCTGATACAAATACCATCTTTGTCCCATCAGGTGAAAAAGATGGAGACGCATAGATGCCGTCACCGGATAAAATAGGTTTTTTAGTCCTGGAACCTACATCTACAGTATAGATAATAGACCTTCTTCCAGAGGTAAAGGAATATGTGAATGTCCCTTTGTCCTTCCATGACGTCCCTGTCTTCATGCCGCTATCTGTATCAACAAAGACCTCTATATTTTTTTCCATATCTAATATGTATAGATTGGGTCTGCCCCTAACATAAGAGGTATATGCAAGATATCTGCTATTTGGTGAAACAGATGGTGAGAGTGTTATACTGTTGTAATTTGTCAATCTCTTGACATTATAGCCATCAAAATCAGCCGCATATATCTCCTTCTTCCCCCTGTAACCCGATACAAAAACTATCCTTGAACTCATAATACCCTTTTCGCCTGTAACAGCAAAGATTATATCGTCTGCAAGCTTATGGACAATCCTGCGCCATCCATCAGCTTTTCCTTTATATTTATTGGCATGGACCAGTGTGCCATCAAGGGTATCGTATACATACACATCCAGTATCAGGTCATCATCTTTCTCCTGCAGTAATCCCTTGCATATCAATTCAACACCCAGGGACCTCCAGTTCCCGAATCTTATCTCCCTCTTTTCTATACCCTCATCTAAGAGTTCCCTGTCGAATAGGGTCTGGGGTGCGGGGATGAAAAAACCTGACATGTCCAGGTCTTTATTTAAGAGCTCGGTCATGTCCATACGTAGCCTTGTTATCTTATCGCTTTTGAAATATGGGACTGCTATGGTAATCTTTTTAAGTGACTTACCATATACATCGAGGTATATTTTTGCCTCAGCCTCTATACTGAAAAAAAGAAAAAAGATCAATAAGATTAATAAACTGAATCTCTTCAATGTATTTACCCCTTCTGTCTTTAAATCATATTACATTGATGTAACTAATTTCAATCATTTTTGAGACCGCTTAAGAGGTCTCAAACATTAGGGAACAAACACCAGGTCTGGTTATATTACAACCATAAATATAAGACCTTTACAAGCTTTTAGCTGCAAGTATCCTACATCTCAAAATTATTACGTGCTGTTTCGCAAGATAACTCAATGATTTAAAAGGACAGATAGATTTTAAATGATTTAAAATTATCTGTAGCTGTATTGCTGTAATGTCTTGGAGGGCACAATTTAATAATGTGCCCTCCGTGTTTTTTCTAAAGCTTAAAGATTAACAGCAATGAAACAACGAGAGAATATATAACAAGTGATTCAATCATTGCCAGACCGATGATCATGGGGGTAACTATCTTCCCTGATGCACCAGGATTCCTGGCAATACCATCAAGCGCTGATGCAATGCCTTTGCCCTGTCCAAGAGCTCCACCAAAGGCTGCAATAGCAACGCCGAAGCCTGCTGCGAGTGCCACCATCTGTTTTACTGCAGGGTCGAGTCCCTTAGCCTCTTCTGCTGCCATGGCAACGCTTACGGAAAAGCATACAAACAGACCAAGAAGCATAATGATTGTTAATAGTTTTTTCATTCTATTTCACCCCTTTCTTATATTTTTTTAATGTTCTTCATGGGATATAGCCCCTGAAAAATATGCCATAGACAAAAGGACGAATACGAAAGTCTGCACAAAGGCCACAAATAATCCGAGGAACATAACAGGCAGAGGAACAAGGAATGGAACCAGGCCGAAGAATATAGCTGTTACAAGGTGGTCACCTGTTATATTACCAAAAAGCCTGAGGCCCAGCGAAAGCGGTCTTGCGAAATGACCAATAAGCTCAATGGGAACCATAAGCGGTGCAAGCCACCA
This sequence comes from Deltaproteobacteria bacterium, assembly GCA_029553295.1. Classification (GTDB taxonomy): domain Bacteria; phylum Desulfobacterota; class Syntrophorhabdia; order Syntrophorhabdales; family Syntrophorhabdaceae; genus DTOV01. The sequence goes on from JAKPCK010000103.1 coordinate 14,820, forward strand.
GAATGGCCCCATAAAATGCTTTAGATATTTAATACCATGTTCCTTGAATCCATAATAATGTGTCATAACGAAAACTGTGATTGAACATGCAAATGTGGTGTTTACATTATCTGTTGCAGGCAAAAAACCAGGGACAAGGCCTGACAGATTGTTGAAAAGTATAAATAATGCCAGGGTCCCTACAAGCAGAACAAACTCTTTCCCCCTCGGTCCCATACTCTCAACTACAATATTCGATATACTCTCGACAATCATCTCAACAAAATTCTTAAAGGTAAAATTAGGCTCAGGGACTACCTCATCCTCTTTCTTCTTTAACTGCCTGTAACCTAAAAAAACTATAATAAGGAGTATTACAGACACGATTATGCTGTTAGAGACATGGGGTGGTAGATGTTTAAGGAATGGGAATAAGGAAGCCCATGTAAAAACTTCATGCTCCATTTTTCTGCCTCCTTTTTATGGATAAACTTAACATTGCCATAATCTGATTTATTATAACGGAAATAAAAAGCGTTGATAATCCAATGAGAAAAAATATTACATCTATGTTTCCGTAGATTATTATCACAGCTACAATACCTGCAAAGAGGAAAAATTTCAAAGGCAGTTTTATAAGGAGGTCTTTTTTGTTTATTTTAGACTTGCTGAAACCACTCTCGATAATCTTCTTTAGAAACCTGAAATTTAGAGTTATTATTGCACTGGCAACGGCAAAACTAAAGAAATATCTATATTCCCTCATTATTACCAATGAAAGTATTGAACCTATTATAAAGATTATAAAATTTAAACGCTCTATGTCACTTACTATTGTTTCTTTCATCTTCTTTTTGCATCTTTTTAATCAAGGTGATGATTGTCTTAAAAGCAGCCCCAATACCAAAAAAAGTAAAAATTATTGTAAGATATGGATATGTCTTAAAAAACCTATCCAGAAAATAACCTATTACAATGCCAATAGCTACAGAAAGACCCATTTCAAGGCCAAGGGAGCTGTAGTCTAAAAGCGATTTAAATGTTTCTCTCTTTGTATCTTTTAATACCATATACATTGCAAACCTCTTTTATCTAACATACAGATTACCCCGTAGTCAATTTATTTTTTATATTTAAATTGCATATCTGAACCCTTAAAAAAGCACTCTTACCTCGAGGCATCTACCAGTAGATTCTATTGATAACCGCTTTTATTCATAGAGACCCTTGAAAAGGTCTAATACTCTTGGGTACGTCCTTGAGACCCTTTTTGATAACTATTGTATTCATAAAATAAGAAATTCATCTGCGACTAATCTTAAGCTATCTACAGTTTTTTGTAAGGGTCTTAAAATATCTTTTTAAAGGCTGTATAATAACAAATCTGTTGCATGCAAATTGCAGTATATGTTATATAAAAACATATTGGGCCGTTAGCTCAGTCCGGTAGAGCAGTTGACTCTTAATCAATTGGCCCCAGGTTCGAATCCTGGACGGCCCACCAATAAAATTAAACCACTTATGGACATAACTAATTGTGGATTAATCCCCTTATTGTAAGGTCCTCTCCATTCTCTATTACACCCTAAAGAGTTCCATCTCTTTCTGTTTTATAAAGAGTGCCCTTTTACCGTATTTTAAAGGACATAAATCAATTACGATGACTACACATTATGCACATCATTATACTGAGAGCTTAAGACGAGGAATTAAGGCTCTGAAATAAAAACACTACAATTTTACTACAATAGAACCGGATTCTATTTGCAAATGATGCTAAAATGTAATAAAATCAAGCAGGCGAGAGTGGCGGAATTGGCAGACGCACTGGACTTAGGATCCAGCGGGTAAAACCGTAGGGGTTCAACTCCCCTCTCTCGCAAATCAAGGAACACCAATGGATTTACGAGATTTGACAAATTACTTTTCATTTTTCACAAGCCTGAATATGCCCGGATTATGCCCGCGGACTATATCCTTTATTTTTTCTTCATAGACTGATGCAGCTTTCTGGCAGGCTTCAACTAAATCATTCTCATTGACAATGTTGTACCGGTCAAAAACCGTTCTCGTTTTGTGACCCGAAATCTTCATAGCAACTAACTCCGGTATTCCTGCCCGCACCATATTCCTAACGGCTGTTCTTCTCAAGTCGTGAAATAATTTACCTTCAAGCCCATTGGCATTACATGCCTTATCCCATGCGGTTCTTATGTCATTTCCTAATCTCTGTCCATTCCTTGAGAACACATATTCACAATCAGGATAGTGTATATCTCTTATCTTCTTCTGCATAAGGATTGTGTCGTATAACTCGCCAGTGAGAAAAACAACCCGTTCTTCATTATTCTTTGTAGTTCCGGCTTCAAGGGTAATTTTTCTGTCAAATATGTTTACCTGCTTCCACTTAAGAGATAATATTTCCTCTTTTCTCATGCCTGTGTGGTATCCCATCGTCAAGACAGGTTTTAAATAGTCAGGTAGAGCATCTTTGAGTTTTAAATATTCCTCAACCTCAAAGAATCCAGTTCTAACGTTGTTTTCCTTTAGTTTTGGAATCTTCGGAACGTGTGCTACTTTTGGAGGCGTGCTTTCCGCTCCTATAGAAAACATCCGCTTTAATGCAGACAGCTCCCGGTTAATCATGCCGTTGCTCGCCTTTTCGTTCTGTCTTTTAATGATATAGTCCTTAATGGCTTGTGTTGTGATGTTGTTTGCACGATACCCTTCAAAATAATTTTTAAGGTGTGCTACGCTTATTTCCATTCTCCATAAGGACTTTTTTCCATTGACCTTGTAATCATTAATCAAGTCCGCTGACAATTCTTCGAAGGTCGTCTTTTCAGGCTTTAGCCCTGCAAAATTTCCCGCTGCTATCGCCCCTTCTCGAATTTTTAAGAGTCTTTCTGCATCGCTCTTTTTCTCCGAATGAACACATTCCCGATAAGGTTTGCCGTTGCGATAATATTTAATGTTCCATGATTTGCCATTCGGCTGTTTGAAGATGCTACCCATTACAATCACTCTCCTTTTCGTTTTCTTTTTCGTTGTGCCCCTTCCAATAGCTCACCTCCTTCCAATTCCAGACATCTTAGGGCAAGATGCAGGAATGACGGTATTTTTCTGACACCTGTTTCCCATCGGGCAACACATACTTGATGAACACCTAAAGTATTAGCCAGGCCTTGTTGAGAAAATCCATTTTTATCTCTCCAGTATTTTAGTTCTTCCGGTGTCATAATATTTATTATAGCCATTGGTTATCCTTTGTCAAGTGAAATATTATGCCTCCATATTTCGTTTCTAATAAACAAATTCAACGTAACGTATACCATCCTATTGCTTACCTTTGATATAACATCCACAGTGCAGTTTTACTTTAATAACTGTGTTTGGTTTTGTTTTGTTCAATCCAGCGATCCATGTCTATTATATCCAGAAGAATTCGTTTTCCATCCCTTACGTAAGATATTTTACCTGCCCATATCATTTCCCGGACAGCCCAAACACTCCGCCCCAAATAAACAGAAGCATCGTTTATCGAATAAAGTCTTTTCTGCGGTTTGATATGGGTTTTTGTCTCTTTCATTATATGCCTAAATTATGCCCACTGTGGATTGCCTATCCAGTGTAGCGTTATAAAGCCTTGCTAATTGAACGTTTATAAAGGTGTATGCCCATTTTATGCCCATACATGGGTTATACCATGTCACCATTTTTTCAATTATAGCCTGAATGTCTTCCGGTTCAAGTGTTGTCTTCATATACTTCCTTCCATTAAACAGGATAACACCGTGTTGAAATGTCGAAAGATCATCAATGGTTTTATATGCCCTGTACCTCATCATGCAAAATAGTCCTTGTGCTTACCCTGTTATTTTCGCCTTTTTTGAAGTATCCCCTGACCTGCTTTCTGCTTTTCAGCCTCTTTTGAAAAACTGAAGCAGGAACCTTCTTTCTCCAAACCTTTTTGCTCTGCTTAATCGCATTATCAAATGGTGTGGCCTTTCCTTCGAGATAGTCAAGTATATGAACACAAAGTCCGTCACCTTGAATGTAGTTGCGTAACCCTATATCAGGATCGAGCGGACAAATGTTGCTCGTGCATCTTAAATGACTTGTGCATTTCTCATCGTAATTCATGTTTTTACCTCCATTTTTAACCTGTTCTCGGCATACACTACCCCCCATGCCCCCAATGAGACAGGCGGTTGTGTGTATATACACGCTCGCAGTTTTTGCCAAATAAAAGGCTTCAATCATCGTTTTCGCCCTCAAGCATCTTTTTTCTTGCCTCCTTCATGCGCAAATATTCTTCTTTAGTGTCAGGTACTTGCAAAATGATAACAGCCTCGTTGCTGGTGGACTGATTGGATAAGAGGCGGCTTTTATCAATGGCAATGCCTGAAGCTGTCACCCTCTGAAGCATTGAGCTTTTTTCAATATCCGCTGGTTTGATACTGTCAATAAGCTTATCTGCTAAATTTTCAAATTTGGATATAAGGTCTTTCTTTATCTCTTTCACCTGTTCTATTGCTTCAGGGGTAGCCAAACATTTCTTTATTGTTTTGTCATCCCGCTTCAAAGTAAGGGCTATCTGATGTATTGACAATCCAGAGGCCTTCAGCGTCTTTGCCCGTTCAATTTCTTCCGTGTTCATGGGTAGTCTTTTTGTATTCATAGGTTATGACCTCTTATCCAAATTTCTTCCAAAAT
>JAKPCK010000104.1 GCA_029553295.1 Deltaproteobacteria bacterium
AAAAGTCTCAAATTTTATAATTGACTTTGAAAGCGGTTAATGATAAAAAAAAGGAAATATTTCAGGAGGGTAGCGTTTGAAAAAAAATAAGTCAGCAATAAAGAGAACAAGACAGGCAGAAGCAAGGCGCCTGAGAAACTCCCATGTCAAATCCACTATGAAGACATATATAAAGAAGGTAGTAACAGCCATAGGCAACAAAGAGATAGATCATATACAGGACGGTCTGAAAAAGGCCATTTCATATATAGATAAGACAGCCTCAAAAGGTGTTATACACAGGAAAAACGCCTCAAGGAAGATATCAAGACTTACAAAAAGGGTAAATAAACTCCTCGCAACAAAAAGCACGCAGCAACAGGCATAGTAAGACTTTTTGTTCCCCCTTTAATATTCTGTCATTATGGAGGCACAGAAGCGTCTTGCTATCCTGTCCGATACCATGGAGAGGGCCTCTTTCTTATTAAAATCCTCTGCACCCAGGTCATCTACCCTATAGGTCTGATTATCTGAAAAAGACCATTTTTTCAATAGATTGCCGTCTTTCTTAAAAAGGGATATCTCTACCCCAATGAGGACACTCTTCTCTATTACAATGCCATTCTTGTCAAGGGCATTAGGGACAATCCTTATATTTTTCAATACCCCCTCTATATAGGTATCAGAGTTGTTTTTGTTGACGGCAAATAAGCCTGTTGCCATAAGCTGCCTTGTAAATGCATCAGTGAGATATACAGATGCATGGGGTTCATAGGTCATATTCTTGAATACAGGGACATAGACAGATTTAATCTCACCTCCATATATGCCCTTTTCACCAACAAGCTGATACCCGCATCCATGGATAAAAATAAACAAAACTATCAGCATTAAGGACTTAATGCCTGGCTTTAAACCTTGAACCCTTAATATTGAACCATAGACTATTTTTTTCAGCATACTATATTCACAAGTTTATTGGGTATAACAACGACCTTTTTAACCGGTCTACCCTCTATATGTTTTTGAACCTTTTCAAGACCAAGGGCTGTATCCTTTATTATCTCCTGCTTTGCATCCCTTGCTATCTCAAAGGTGTCACGTAGTTTGCCGTTTACCTGGACGGCAATGACAACCTTATCCTCTATGGTATACTCCTCTATATGTTCTATCCAGCTATCTCTTAGTGATGCTGCATCACCACCCAGCATCTCCCATAATTCTTCTGTTATATGGGGAACAAAAGGGAACAGTAGTTTTATAACAACCTCTATTGCACCCTTGAGAAGGTTTAGTTCACCCTGATTCTCCCTGGGTTTCTCGAGAAATTTATAGATGCCGTTCACGAGCTCCATGATACTGGCAATGGCTGTATTCAGGTGAAACCTCTCTATATCCTCGGTGACCTTTTTTATTGTCTTGTGTATTTTAAGTGCCAGGCCATAGGTATCACTATTGCCCTTCTCCGGGACAACAGTGGATTTTATCTCTCTTAAGGTATCCAGCCTCTCAGAGACAAGCCTCCAGACCCTGTTTAGGAATCTGTAACAGCCCTCTACGCCCTTGTCGCTCCAGTCAAGGTCTTTTTCAGGGGGTGATGCAAACAGACAACACAGCCTTGTGGTATCTGCACCGTATTTCTCTATAAGATAATCAGGGTCAACAACATTTCCCTTAGATTTACTCATCTTTGCCCCATCTTTTATAACCATACCCTGGGTAAGCAGGTTTTCAAAGGGCTCTCTTACATCAACAAGACCCAGTTCATTTAATACCCTGTTAAAAAACCTCGAATAGAGGAGGTGCAAGACAGCATGTTCTACACCACCAATGTATTGGTCCACAGGCATCCAGTAATTGACCCTTTTTGAATCCAGAGGACCTTCATTGTATTCCGGACAGGCATATTTAAGAAAATACCAGGAAGATTCTACAAAGGTATCCATTGTATCTGTCTCCCTTTTTGCATCTCCATTGCATAAAGGACACTTTACCTTATAAAATTCTTCATAGTCCGACAGGGGTGACCTGCCTACCATCTTAACCTCAAGGTTAAGGGGGAGCACAACAGGGAGCTGATCATAAGGGACAGGCACGATCCCGCAATTATCGCAATAGATAATAGGTATAGGTGCACCCCAGTATCTCTGTCTTGATATGCCCCAGTCCCTTAGTTTAAAATTCACTGTCCTCTTTCCAATACCCTTTTGTTCCAGGTAATCTATTATGCTTGAAATAGCCTTTCTGTTATTCATACCATTGAATTCACCGGAGTTTACAAGATAGCCGTCCCCCTCATATGCACACTCCATGGTATTGGGGTCAAGTACCCTGTTTTCAGGCATTATAGTAATGATTATAGGCAGACCATATACCTTTGCGAACTCAAAGTCCCTCTGGTCATGGGCAGGCACAGACATTATTGCACCTGTTCCATACTCCATAAGGACAAAATTTCCAATGTAAATAGGCACCTTAGTACCGTTTAAGGGGTTTATGGCATATCTCCCTGTAAATACACCCTCTTTATTTCCCTGGAGTTCTGCCCTGAAACTCCTGTCCTGCATCTTTGCCTTTTCAACAAATGCCTTAACAGCTTGTTCATACACTGTCCCCTCGGCAAGGCTAATGGAGAGGGGATGCTCAGGGGCAAGGGCCATAAATGTAACGCCATAGAGGGTATCCGGTCTTGTTGTAAATATTGTCAGCTTATCTCCATTTTCAAGCCTAAAATCCACCTCCACGCCATAGCTCTTACCTATCCAGTTTTTCTGCATGTTTAATACGCGTTCAGGCCAGCCCGGGAGCCTATCGCAGAATTCATAGAGCTCATCAGCGTATTTTGTTATGGCAAAAAACCACTGGGTAAGTTCTTTCTGTATCACTGCCTCATTACATCTCCAGCACAGACCATCCTCAACCTGCTCATTGGCAAGGACAGTCTGGCATTTAACACAGTAGTTTACCGGGGCGCTTTTTCTGTAAACAAGACCCTTCTCATACATCCTGAGAAACATCCACTGCTCCCACCTGTAATAATCAACATCACAGGTTGCTATCTCCCTTGCCCAGTCATAACTGAATCCAAGGCGTTTAAGTTGTTTTTTCATATACTCTATATTGTCGTATGTCCACTTTGCCGGGTGGATGCCCCTCTCTATAGCTGCGTTCTCTGCAGGCATACCAAAGGCATCCCACCCCATGGGATGGAGGACATTATAACCCCTCATGGTCTTGTATCTTGCTATAACATCCCCTATGGAGTAGTTTCTCACATGCCCCATATGTATCCTCCCTGAGGGATAGGGAAACATCTCAAGGAGATAGTATTTTTTCTTGTCTGTATCCTCTGTAACACGGAATAGCCCCTCTTTTTCCCAGAGGGCCTGCCTCTTTTCTTCTACAACATGTGGTTCATATTGCTTCATCTTATCATCCCCGATAAAAAATAATTTATTATCTCTTCTGCATTGCCCTTATCCTGAGTCTCAAGGCATTGAGCCTTATAAACCCCCCGGCATCTGCCTGCTGATACACAGAATCCCTGTCAAAGGTGGCAAAATCCTTAAGATAGAGGGACTTATCTGACTTTCTCCCTGCCACAATGCAGTTGCCTTTATATAACTTTAACCTTACCGTCCCTGTGACACCTTTTTGTGCCTCATCTGTGAATGCCTTAAGTGCCTCCATCTCAGGGGAATACCAGAATCCATAATATATAAGCTCTGACACCTTGGGTATAAGGCTATCCCTTAGATGCATGACCTCCCTGTCCATAGTTATGGATTCCATAGCCCTGTGGGCAACATGGAGTATTGTGCAGCCCGGGGTCTCATATACACCCCTTGATTTCATACCAACAAACCTGTTCTCCACTATATCTACCCTGCCAATACCATTTGCCCCGCCTATCTTATTCAAATGTGCAATAATCTTATAGGGTGTCATCTTTTTCCCATCTATCTTGACAGGTGAGCCATCTTTAAATTCTATCTCTATATATGTGGGTGTGTCTGGCGCCTTCTCCGGGGATACTGTTGTGAGAAACATCCCCTCGTCAGGCTCTTTCCATGGGTCTTCAAGTATACCACCTTCATAACTTATGTGCATGAGGTTCCTGTCCATACTGTAAGGTTTCTTCTTTGTTACAGGCACAGGTATACCGTGTTTTTTTGCATAGTCAATTAATTCTTCCCTTGATGTAAAATCCCACTCCCTCCACGGGGCTATTATCTTTATATCCGGGTCAAGGGCATAGTATGTCAGCTCAAACCTTACCTGGTCATTGCCTTTGCCGGTTGCGCCATGGGATACTGCATCTGCCTTTTCAAGTCTTGCTATCTCTATCTGCCTCTTTGCAATTAGAGGCCTTGCTATGGATGTGCCCATGAGATAGCTACCCTCGTATACTGCATTTGCCTTAATGGCAAAGAATATAAAGTCCTTTGCAAACTCCTCCCTCAAATCCTCTATATAGACCTTTGATGCACCTGTCTTGATAGCCTTCTGCTTTAGACCCTTCAACTCCTCTTCCTGACCCACATCAGCGGCATAGGCTATGACCTCACAGTTATACCTCTCTATAAGCCACTTCACTATCACTGATGTATCAAGCCCGCCTGAATACGCCAAAACAACCTTTTTAATGTCCGACATATCTTAACCTCCGGTTAAAATTTCATCTATAACTACCTATTTAACTTACTTATTCAGGATAAGCCACTCAAGGAGTGCCTTCTGCACATGGAGCCTATTCTCTGCCTGTGTGAATATAACATCCTGAAAACGCTCAAAGACATCCCCTGTTATCTCTTCACCTCTATGGGCAGGGAGGCAGTGCAAGACTATAACATCTTCCCTTGCTGCCCTGAGCAGTCCCTCATCTATTCTGTATGAGGTAAATGCCCTCCTCCTGGCCTCCTGTTCCTTTTCCTGTCCCATACTGACCCATACATCCGTATTTATAACATCAGCATCTTTTACAGCCTCAAAGGGGTCGTTGAACAGCTTGATACCACTTTTTTCAGCTTTGTCTAAAAGATAGGGTAGTGGTTCATAACCCTTGGGTGTGGCTATACTAAACTTGAATCCCAAGAGTATGGAGGCCTCTATCCATGAATTTGCTACATTGTTTCCATCACCGATATAGACGATCTTTAAGTCCCTTACATCCCCTTTTATCTCCCATATGGTAAACAAATCAGACAATATCTGACATGGATGATATAGATCTGTGAGACCGTTTATCACAGGGACAGATGACCATTTAGCCAGTTCATCTACCACATCCTGACCATAGGTCCTTATCATTATTGCATTGCAATACCTGCTCAAAACCCTGGCAGTGTCCTGAATGGGCTCACCCCTTCCAATCTGTGTATCACCTTTGTTTAACAATACAGCATGTCCCCCTAAATCTCTCATACCTACCTCAAAAGATATCCTCGTCCTCGTAGAGGCCTTTTCGAATATCATGGCAAGATACCTGCCTTTAAGGGGTTGATGTTCCATACCTTCTTTTCTCATCTTCTTGAGCTCTTTTGCCCTCTCCATAAGAGACAGACACTCATCCGTACTGATATCAAGTAGTTTTGTAAAATCCCTCTTCAATTATCCCTCTCCCAGCATTTTATTTAAAGATTACTGTTTCTTCATATGTCTTTCAAATATCCTCTCTGCTATCTCAAGAAATAAATCCACATCATCCCTGGTGATGATAAGGGGCGGCAGGAGCCTCAATATATTGCCTTTTGTGCAGTTTAGTATTACGCCCTCATTTATAAACTCTCTAAGTACTTCATCGCCGTTAATAGAGAGCTCAATACCAAGGATAAGCCCCATTCCCCTCACATCCACTATAAAAGGAAACCTCTTTTTCAATACCATAAGGCCTTCGTATAGATATCTGCCTATACCATCACAGTGCTTGATAATACCATCATCTATCAATGTATTGATGGTCGCTATCACGCAGGACATGGCAAGGGGGTTTCCGCCAAATGTTGATGCATGTGTTCCAGGGACAAATGCACCCACTATCCTGTCTTTTGTAATCATGGCACCTACAGGGAAGCCGTTACCCAGTGCCTTTGCCAAGGTCATTATGTCCGGCTCAATGCCGAATTGTTCGTAACCAAAGAAACTCCCTGTCCTGCCCATCCCTGTCTGTATCTCATCTATAATAAGCAGTATATCTCTTTCATCTGCCAGTCTCCTTATCTCTTTCATGTATTCCTTATCAGCAACATAAACCCCACCCTCAGACTGTATAAGTTCTATCATTATTGCGCAGGTCTTTTCGTTTATCAAACCCTTTAATGCCTCTATATCATTAAAGGTACAGTATCTGAATCCCTCAAGGAGGGGTTTAAAACCCTCATGAAACCTTGGTTGGCCTGTGGCAGACAGTGTGGCTATGGTCCTGCCGTGGAAAGAATTCTCCATTACAATTATCTCGTATCTACCCTCTCCGTATCTGCTCCAGGAATATCGCCTTGCCAGTTTTATAGCTGCTTCGTTGGCCTCTGCACCGCTGTTACAGAAAAACACCTTATCGCCAAAGGAGTGTTCACATAAAAGCTCTGCTGCCTTTATCTGAGGCTCTATACAGAAAAGGTTTGATATATGAAATAACTTCTCTGCCTGGGCAACAAGGCTGTCTATGACGTTTTTATGGGCATGTCCGAGGTTGCACACTGAGATCCCTGCAAGAAAATCAAGATACCTCCTGCCGTTTAGGTCCCATATCCAGCAACCCTGTCCCTTTGTAATAACTATGGGGAATCTATTATAGGTGTTGGCAAGATACTGCATCCCCTTTTTTATAAGCTCATCCTGCATACTCTATTGACCTCCTGATATTTTTGTCCCTATACCTGAATCTGTAAAGACCTCAAGGAGTATGGCATGGGGTATCCTGCCGTTTATGATATGGGTCTCCTTAACGCCCCCTTTTATGGCATCTATACAACAAGTGACCTTGGGTATCATGCCACCGGAAATGGTCTTTTTCTTTATAAGCAAATCTACCTCTTCATTAGATAATGAAGAGATCAGGCTCCCGTCACCACCAAGGACACCGTCTACATCGGTTAGCAGTATAAGTTTCTCTGCAGATAAAGCCTCTGCAATCCTGCCAGCAGCAGTATCTGCGTTTATATTATACGAATAGCCGTCTACACCATCTGCCAGAGGTGCAATAACAGGTATGTAGCCGTGCTTGTTAATGTCCTTTATTATATCTACATTGACCTTTATTATGTCACCGACAAAGCCTATGTCTTTGTCGTCTACCCTTTTTGCCCTTAATAGCCTGCCATCTTTTCCTGAAAGACCTATTGCCCTGCCACCCATATCATTGATATTCTTCACGATCTCCTTGTTGATAAATCCTGACAGGACCATCTCAACCACCTCAAGGGTTTTTTCATCTGTAACCCTCAAGCCATCCACAAATTTGGTGGGTATCTGGAGGTCCTTTAGTAGCTTCCCTATCATAGGCCCTCCACCGTGGACTATTACAGGGTTGATACCCACATACTTGAGGAGTGCTACATCACGGGCAAACTCCTTTTTCAGCGATTCCTCCTCCATGGCAGCACCGCCATATTTTATAACAAAGGTAGAGCCGAAAAACCTCCTTATATACGGCAGGGCCTCAAGCAGTGTCTTTATTTTTTCACTCATAGAAACTCCTTTTATTTAGACTATAAATTAAAGGATTTAAAGGCCTCTGAAATCTTTTATGGAGACCGAATTGTTAAGCCCTTTTTTAGAGTATATATCTACTCAGATCCTCCTTTTCCAGAAACTCACCTAATTTTTCACGGACGTATTCCCTTGTAATGATAATCTTCTTCTCTTCCATATCAGGGGCAGAATAGGATATATCGTCGAGGAGTTTCTCCATAACCGTGTATAGCCTTCTGGCACCTATGTTTTCTGTCATCTCATTTATTCTCTGGGCTATCTCTGTTATCTCCTCGATAGCATCTTTTTCAAATTCAAGTTCTATGTTCTCTGTCTCCAAAAGCGCCTTATACTGTTTAATTAGGGCATTGTCAGGCTCTGTTATAATCCTGTAGAAATCCTCTTTAGTCAACGGGTCAAGCTCTACCCTTATGGGAAACCTACCCTGTAGCTCAGGTATCAAATCAGAGGGTTTTGACATATGGAATGCCCCTGCTGCAATAAATAGTATGTGGTCTGTCTTGACCATACCGTATTTTGTTGTAACAGTCGTGCCCTCTACAATGGGCAGTATATCCCTCTGGACACCCTCCCTTGACACATCAGGCCCGTGGGCATGGTCCCTGCTGGCAATCTTGTCTATCTCATCGAGAAATATGATCCCTGATTGTTCAACCCTCTCTATGGCATCCTTTACAACCTTATCCATATCTATAAGCTTCTTTGACTCCTCCTGGATGAGGTATTCATAGGCATCCTTGACCTTCAGCCTCCTCTTCTTTGTCTTTTTCGGGAGGATATTACCGAACATATCCCGAATCTGCATATCCATCTCTTCCATACCGGAAGCAGAGAATATCTCTATAATGGGCAATGCCCTGTCAGGCATCTCTATCTCCACCATCTTGTTATCAAGCCTGCCTGATTTAAATAGACCCCTCATCTTTTCCCTTGAAGAGTCCTCGTGTTCCTTGTCGTTATTCTGAACCAATGATTGTTTCTTTACAGAGGGGAGCAAAAGATCGAGTATACGCTCCTCTGCCATGACCCTTGCCTTCTCCTTAACTGCCTCCTGCTCCTCCTTTTTCACCATGTTTACGGCAAGCTCTGTCAAGTCCCTAATCATGGATTCCACATCCCTGCCTACATACCCTACCTCTGTAAATTTTGTTGCCTCTATCTTCAAAAAAGGGGCATTTGCCAGCTTTGCAAGACGCCTTGCAATCTCTGTCTTACCTACCCCTGTAGGTCCTATCATAATGATGTTTTTAGGTGCTATCTCATCCCTTAACTCCTTGGGAATCATCTGCCTGCGCCACCTGTTCCTCAATGCTATGGAGACAGCCTTCTTAGCCTTGTGCTGACCTATTATAAATCTGTTCAGTTCCTCTGTAATCTCTCTTGGTTTTAGTGTCTTCATCTACAATTCCTCTATGACTATCCTGTCATTGGTATATATACAAATCTCCGATGCTATGAGCATGGACTCCTTTACAATCTCTGCTGCTGATAGGTCTGTATATTTTATAAGCGCCTTTGCTGCTGCCTGGGCATAGGGGCCGCCAGAGCCGATTGCTGCAATACCATCGTCCGGCTCTATGACATCGCCGTTCCCGGAAAGTATGAGGGTATGTTCAGCATCAGCGACTATCAAAAGTGCCTCAAGCCGCCTGAGTAATCTATCTGTCCTCCAGTCCTTTGCCAGCTCAACAGAGGCCCGTGTAATGTTTCCATTATACTGTTCCAGCTTCTTTTCAAACCTCTCAAATAAGGTAAATGCGTCTGCAGTGGCACCGGCAAACCCGGCAAGACATTTATCCTTATATAGCTTCCTTATCTTCTTTGCTGTATGCTTCATCACAGTAGTGTTCAGTGTAACCTGACCATCACCGCCAATAGCAACATTGCCCCTATGTCTTATACACAATACAGTTGTGGCTTCCATTTTTTACCTTCTTGGATGGGATTTATCGTATGTCTCCATCAACTTGTCCATGGAGACATGGGTATATTTCTGGGTTGTTGAAAGTCTCGAATGGCCTAATAACTCCTGTATGCTCCTTAAATCTGCCCCTCCATCGAGCATATGGGTGGCAAAGGAATGTCTTATCCCGTGGAGGGCAAGGTCTTTAAAGAGGCCTGCCCTCAATTGATGTTTCTTCATAATCTTCAATAG
>JAKPCK010000109.1 GCA_029553295.1 Deltaproteobacteria bacterium
CCCTTTTCAAAAGCATGGTGGAGAGGTCAAAGGCATACCTCTCTGCCCCCCCTTTTTTGGGATTAAAGTTGTATATGGCAATCCCTATCTTCAATGCTGCTTCTCATCTTTAAATTATATGGGTCATTCTATATCCCTGGCCGGGATACCCTGACTATCCCATCCCCTTAGCCTATAATAATCATCTTTCATGTATTCCAGTTCTTCCTCTTTTATAATGTTCTTATTGGAGCCTATGGGCTCCCTGAAAAACCTCTGTGGCAGATTGTCATCCTGCCTTGTCATGCCCTCCCTTATATTGAAGAGCCTTGTTGCATCCTGGACGCGGGATGCTATCTCCATAAGACCCTGTTTATTCATGTCCATGCCTGTTGTGATGCGGACAATCCTGGCGAGTTCATCCCAGCCGTAGAGGTCCCTGTAAAACCTGCATACAATCAGACAGTCGTGGAGGTTGAGCCTGTCTTCAAAGTCTATGAAAATCCCTGCCTTGCCCTCTATTTTGTCTGGGGGGATCATCCCTGATGCCTCTGCCCTGAAAAAGGTGGAGCGGAGATGACATGCACCCCTGTCAGATGTTGCGTAGGCCAGACCCATGCCCTTGAAATACCTGGGGTCATAGCCTGCTGGCTCCATACCCTTAACATGGATGGCTATATCCTCCATATCCCATTTCCTTGCTGCAGACACTATACCCTCTGCAAGGACAGCGCCTGTGCCTTCACAGGCAGCCATCTCCTTGATTAGTTTTATTATCCCTTCTACATCACCATACTCCAGTCTATCTCTTATTCGCCCCCTCTTTGATGCCTCTATGGCAAATGCACAGAGGTTTCCTGCGCTTATGGTATCCAAACCGAGCCTGTCACAGAGGTCATTGAGAAAGATTATAGCATCGAGGCTCTTTACAAGACAAAGGCCACCAAAGGCATAGATGGTCTCGTATTCCGGGCCCTCCAGCTTAAGCCCAGCATATATGCCTTTTTCAACTCTTGTCATCCTGCCACAGGCAAGGAGACACATATAACATGCATGGGGTTTTACAGAAAAATCCTCGTGGAGTGTCTCGCCACTTATTGTCTCCCATCCATCCATTTTTCCGTCATACCAGTAACGGGCAGGAAATGCCTCGAGGTGGTTTATTATGGAGACCAGCCCCGGTGTCCCTATCTTCTTATAGACCTGGGCAGAGGGGTAATCATTGACCCTTTTTCTCCACTCATTGTGGAATTTTAAGACATCATCGGGATATGCAACAGCCCTTTTCTGTGACCCATAGAAGGCAATGCCTTTTATGTTTTTTGAGCCCATAACAGCGCCCACCCCTGTCCTACCTGCACACCTCCACCTGTTGTTGGTGATATTGGCAAACCGGACGAGTCTTTCACCGGCAGGTCCTATTACGATTATCCCTGCATCTTTTCTCCCTATATGTTCAGAGATATAGGCCTCTGTTGTATATGTATCAGAGCCCCATATAGCCCCTGCATCATGAAACAAAACATCCCTGTCGTTTATCTCAAGATAGACAGGTTCAGGGCTCCTGCCCTTGATTACTATTGCATCATATCCTGTCCTGCCTATAGGTTCTGCCACATTTCCCCCTGAATAGGAGTGGGAAAAGAATCCTGTAAGCGGGCTTTTTGTGATTACGGCATATCTGCTGGAACCCCATATGCCTGTGTCATTTACAGGCCCTGTGGTTATTATAAGGTGATTTTCAGGGGAAAGGGGATTTGCCCCGGCTCTATTTAGCCTGTGCATAAGGTATGCACCAAGACCCTTGCCTCCTAAATATCTCTCATATACCCTGTCTTGAATATCCTCTGTCTTAAAAGACCTTTCAGTTAAATCAACTATGAGAATCTTGTTAAAAAACCCCTTCATCTTCCGTCCCTCTTGATTAAAGATTTATTGGTGTGCCTTACTGTATCTTCCCCTGCAAAATATAGATACAGATACAAAAAGACTCCATATTCTACCATTCAAAGAGGATAAAACCAACAAATTTAAGCATTATTGTGATGTAAAATAGCCTTGGATATCTATACCGGGGATAACCAGCCAATATCATGGGATAGGCCTCAAGGCCTTTACAAATCTCTATAAAGGTCTTATATTGCAAAAGAGCTTAGAAAAGGAGAAGACTATGTATGAGCAAGGTGTTATAAGGCCGCCCAGTGAGGCATCGAGTTTATTGGTCCGTGTAACAAGAAACTGCCCCTGGAATCAGTGTCTGTTCTGTCCTGCCTATAAGGGCACAAAATTCTCAAAAAGGACTGTGGAAGAGGTGAAAAAGGACATAGATGCCATGGCAGAGGAATACAAGGGATATACAATAAGGACTGCATTCCTGCAGGACGGTGATACCCTTATACTGAAGACAGACGATGTCCTTGAGATATTGAGATACCTTAAAGAGAAATTCCCATCCATTGAAAGGATAACATCGTATGCAAGGGCGCCAACACTAAGGCGGAGGACAGTAGAGGAGCTAAAAAAACTTAAGGAGGCAGGCCTCACCAGGATCCATGTGGGTCTGGAGAGCGGCTCAGCCACAATCCTCAAGATGGTTAAAAAGGGTATAACTCCTGATGATATAGTCATCGGGGGCAGGCATGTTAAGGAGGCGGGCATGGAACTCTCCGAATATATCATGCCCGGTATAGGAGGCAAGACCTTAAGCGAAGAGAATGCAGTGGAGACGGCAAGGCTTTTAAACCTTATAGAGCCTGATTTTATAAGGGTTCGCACATTTGCCATGCATCCCATGTCACCTATGAATAAGATGGTAAAGGAGGGCATCTTTGTCCCCATGACCGATGATGAGATAGTAAAAGAGATAAGGATGCTTGTGGCGAATCTCAATGCAATGCACAGCTATTTCTCTTGCGGGGATTTCAGCCTCAATCTCCTTATGCATGTGGATGGATGGCTCGACGAGAAAAAGGATTACATGCTCAAGGAGCTGGATGCATTCCTCTCCCTTACAAAAAGACAGAGACAGGCCTACTCACTTATTAGGCGATCGTCTTATATGAACTACCCTGTAAGTATAGTCCTTGATAAAGGGGTCATGGAAAGGATTGAGCCTGAGATAGAAAGGATAGAAAAGGCAGGAGAAGGCGCATTCGACAGATACATCTGGGAGCTTATGTCTTATCAGCTGCCCCAGCCCCAGACGGATAACTGGCAGTGAACTATCACCACTTACAGATTGGAGGGCACTAATTATTTAGATAGGCAAGGGGCTATAGGTTATAGACAATAAAAATTACAACCTTCACCTCTTTAAAGAGCTATCTTTTTGGATAGGCTGCAATCACTATGACAAAGGTCTCTTCATCTCTTGTGTTGTGGAGGCTGTGGGGTTCTCCGGCAGGTATCCATATGGCATCCCACTCTTTTACCTCCTGTGTGTCTTTACCGACCTGCATAATGCCACCGCCTTTTACAATAAGATATATCTCCTCTACCTCATCTACATGTTCTTCAATGGTGTTGCCGGAGGGGAGTATGGCATAGGCAAGAAACTCCATGCTTTTTAGGAAGTGGCTTGTCATCACCATCCTTGCCACAGCACCGTAATGGGCTATGTAGGTAGTCTTTAATACCTCCGGGTCATTGAAATTCCTTACAATCATGTCACTCCTTATATTTTATATCTCTATCTTATGTCTTTTTTCACTGTTTACAGGATGGGCAGATAGGTATCTATCTCGTATTTTGATACATGGGTCCTGAACCTGTCCCATTCTATCTTTTTGTTTTCAATAAGCTTTTCAAAGACATGGTCCCCCAGGGTATCCCTTATGAGCTCGCTTTTTTCTGCACACTCTATGGCCTCATAGAGGCTCCCAGGCAGGGAATCTATCTTTAATTCCCTCCTCTTTTCCGGGGACATCTCGTATACATCCTCTTCTATGGCATCAGGGAGGGGGTATCTGTTCTTTATACCTTCAAGGCCAGCCCTTAGCATAGCAGAAAAGGCAAGATATGGATTGCAGGCAGGGTCAGGGCTTCTGTATTCTGCCCTGGTTGCTTTTTCCTTGCCCGGTTTATAGAGTGGAACCCTGACAAGGGTTGACCTGTTTCTCCTTGCCCATGCTATATAAACAGGTGCCTCATATCCAGGGACAAGCCTCTTGTATGAATTTACC
Organism: Deltaproteobacteria bacterium; assembly: GCA_029553295.1. Taxonomy (GTDB): domain Bacteria; phylum Desulfobacterota; class Syntrophorhabdia; order Syntrophorhabdales; family Syntrophorhabdaceae; genus DTOV01. Next base: position 4,161 of record JAKPCK010000109.1, read on the forward strand.
CACTGGCTTGTAAGCAGGGTTATCTCTCTCGCATGTCGTAAAAGACCTGCTATATACCACTTGGCAATATCTGAAAGGAAATACTCATCATTGGGGTCGTAAAAGGCATTTTTGCTGCCCTGAAAAAGTGATTGATGGACATGCATGCCGCTTCCGTTTACCCCAAACATGGGTTTTGGCATAAATGTGGCATATACCCCGTATTTTTTTGCCACCTCTTTAACGATTACCCTGTATGTCATGGTATTGTCAGCCATCTGGAGGGCCTCTGCATACCTCAAATCTATCTCGTGCTGGGATGGCGCTACCTCATGGTGGCTGTATTCTACCTTGATACCCATCTCCTCCAGCATAATTATGGTATCCCTTCTTATGTCAGTTGCCTCATCGAGGGTGGTTACATCAAAATAACCGCCATTATCCAGTATCTCTGTGTCCTTATCTGTCTTGAAATAAAAGAATTCTAGTTCAGGCCCCACAAAAAAGCTATACCCCATATCCTGGGCCACCTTGAGATTCCTTTTCAGGACAAATCTGGGGTCACCTTTGTAGGGTGTTCCATCAGGTTCATATATATCGCAGAACATCCTTGCAACAACTGAGCTCTCACTGGACCTGTAAGGCAGGATGGTAAAAGTGGACGGGTCGGGTCTTGCAAGCATATCACTTTCGTCTATCCTTGCAAAACCCTGTATGGATGAACCATCAAAACCCATGCCCTCATTCAGCGCACCTTCCAACTCATCTATGGTTATACTGAAGCTCTTTGCAAAGCCAAGGATATCTGTAAACCATAGTTTAACAAATTTTATATCCTTCTCCCTTGTTATCCTTAATACATCTTCCTTTGTCATTGTATGACCCCTTTTTAAAGTATGAGATATTTCTTTTCCTTGAGAGATGATGACATGTCCTTTATGATGTCATCTAAGAGCTTGCCTGCAGAGTCTGCCTCTTGCTCTCCGCCTATTCCATATTTTGGCTTTTCACCTACATTTTTTGCCCTGGACTGTTTTAGTATCTCGGCTGACCAGAGGACCTCCCCTGTTTCTACCTTTATCATCTTGGCTGTAAGATATACCTCTGCATTCAAAACAAAGCCCCTTGAATCCTTATTCTCTGAATAATTATGGAGCGTCCCTGTTAATATGGTGTCTGCACCGAGTTGTCTCAGCTTCTCCTTTGTACTCTCATCTACTATACCTGAATCTGAGTGCTGGAATGTTACCTCCTGGAAAATCTTCTGGAGTTCAGCCCTTTCAACGAGCTTATATGGTGTATTTATAAGTGCTGCCGTGAATTTGTCTACAAGGAGTTCACTGGATACCCCAACCCCGCCAGCCCTGTTAAAATTTAGTATGGCAATCCTGCTTATCTTTGTTTTATCAAAATCCTTTGCAAAATTTATCTTATGGACAACCGCCCCTGAACATGCAAAAAGCATAATGGAGAGGGCCAAAAGGATTATCTTTTTCATAGACATACCTCCCTTATAGTCATAGGGATAAAGTTATAGTTATCCTGACTAATTGTCAAGAGCTTTATAGTGTGGTTCTTACAGAATAGTCTTGGAGATTGCCTCCTGTTTTGCCTGGCAGGAGAAATTCAAACTACCTTCTATGGCCAGGCATAGACATATAGAGAACTGCATCCACATTTATTGCCTTTGGGATTGAATTACTTATGGCTTAACTATCCTGCCTGCCCTGAAAAGCGTATCTGTTATATCATACATATTTGATATAACACCTGCCCGCACCTTGTCTGCAAGGCCGAAATAATTGATGCAAGTCCCACAGACAAGGAGTTTTACACCCGTTTCCTCAAGTTTTTTAAGGTCATGGAGGACCTCAGACCCTTCAACAGTAAGCCTTACGCCTCCATTATAGAATATCATTATGTCAGGGGCCTTTTCCATCTCTGTAAGGGTGTGGATAAAAGACCTGATTAATACACTGCCCAGCTCATCGTTTCCTATACCCATTTTATCCGATGTTATTACCAAAACCACAGGTCCTGATGTAGGAGATGTTCTTTCTATTCCACATGTAATCTCGTTTTCTGTTATGGGGTTTATGTCTATCCCGGGCTTTTTCACAATCTTTAGCTTAAAAATACCGCCTGTCTCCTCGCTTACCTCTACTGAACAGCCTGAATTAGACGCAAACCTCTTAACATTTTCCAGGGCTGTGGTATTATCTACGAGTACGGTTATATCATTTTTTGTCTCCAATGCCTTTTTTGTGAGGATTACAGGCTGGGGGCAGGCAAGTCCCCTTGCATCAACAATCTCTGACATCTCATCCTCCTAAAAATTTTTCAAATTAATATAACCAATAAATTATGTTGTCAACAATTTTCTGTAGATTCATCAAAAGGATATGGGTATAGCAAAAATATACCTGATAATAGTCCAAAAAATTCATTCCTTGACAAAGGGTATTTATATAATTAAGTTATTCTATATACGTTAAAAGGGATTGGTATGGAGATATTGTCTGAAAGGCAAAATAAAATTCTGGAGTATATAATACAGAGCTATATAAACTGTGCTGAGCCTGTAAGCTCAAGGGCCATATCCAAGGCTATAATGAATAAATGGAGCCCTGCAACAATAAGAAATGTCATGTCAGAGCTGGAAAATATGGGTTTTTTATATAAATCCTACGCTGTTGCAGGGAGGATCCCTACCAATAAGGCCTTCAGATACTATATAAACCGATTAAATTATTACGGGTCACCGAGAAAAAAGGATGTTATGGCCTTGGAGGGCATGATGAAGCCCCGTTATTCCTATATAGAAGAGGTTATGATGGAGGCCTCCAGGACCCTTGCAGCCATATCGAGACACACGAGCATTGTGGTGGAGCCCAGGATAGATACCATGCTTTTTAAAGAGATTGAATTTGTCAGGATGTCGAGGAATACCATACTTATTCTTTTTGTTACATCTGCAGGAACCGTCCATACAAGGCTTGTGGATACTGAGGATACCCTTGATATGGAGTTTCTCACGAGCATGAAGAGGTATTTGAATGAGAGGTTTGAGGGGGTTCCCTTTTATGCACTAAAATCAGAGATAGAGAGGGACCTGGAAAAAGACAAGACAAGCTTTAATCTGCTCCTTGCAAAGATAAAAGAGAGCATAGACACTATTATCGAGGCCAAGGACAAAAGAGAGATATACATAGATGGGACATCCAAGATAATGGGGTTTCCGGAATTTTCTGATATAGAGAGGCTCAGGGAACTGTTCAAGGCATTGGAGAAAAAGGAGAAGCTATTAAAATTGCTGGATAAATGCATGAAAGAAGAGGGCATACATGTAATATTGGGTATGGAGAGCGACATCAAGGAGATGAGGGATATAAGTATTATAACATCGACATATAAGATATCAGATAAAGGCTATGGGATACTCGGGGTCATAGGCCCTGTGAGGATGGATTATTCACGGATAATCCCCATTGTAAACTATGCCGCTAAGACTGTAAGTGACATTATAAGCACAATGTGAGAGGTGGGATATGGAGAAAAAAGACGAAAAAGACATGGAACAGAAAATAGAAAAGGAAAAGGAGAAAGAAGAGGGGACATCCCAGGAGGAACACAAAAAAAAGAAAAAAAAGGATGAGCTCATAGAGGAGCTCAACAAACAGATCAGGCAGCAGGATGAGACCATAAAGTCTCTCCATGAGAGGTTGCTCTACCTCCAGGCTGATTTTGAGAACTTCAAAAAGATAAAAAACAAGGAAAAACAGGACCTTTTAAAATTCGGTAATGAAGTCCTTATCAAGGAGCTTTTACCTGTTGTTGATAACCTTGAAAGGGCATTAGATCATGCATCAAAGACAGATGACATAAAGGGCATACAAGAAGGTGTTGGTATGGTTTTAAATGAATTCCTCAAGGTGCTTGAGAGGGCAGGTGTATCAAGGGTTGAGGCAGTGGGGAAAAAGTTTGACCCCAATCTCCATGAGGCCTTCTATCAGGAGGAGAGGGCAGATGTGGAGCCTGACACGGTTCTATCAGAGCACCAGAAGGGTTATATATTAAACGGAAGGCTTATAAGACCTTCCATGGTTACTGTATCAAAAAGCCCTGAAACCCACCAATAAAGGAAACCATAGATGCGAAAGGATTATTATCAGATACTTGGGGTCTCCCGTAATGCAACAGATGAGGAACTGAAGAAGGCATACAGAAAACTCGCCCTCAAATACCATCCTGACAGGAACCCTGGAGACAGGCAGGCAGAGGAGATGTTCAAGGAGATAAACGAGGCATATGAGGTGCTTAGCAGTCCTGAAAAAAGGATGAGATACGACAGATTTGGCACAGCAGAAGAGGCAGGCTCATTCTTTGATTTTGGTTTTCAGGGTAACTTTGAGAGCGTATTCAATGACCTTTTTAGTGATTTCTTTGGCACACAGACAAGGAGACAGAGGTCAAAGAAGGGGGATGACCTCCGCTACAACCTGGAGATAGAGTTTGAGGAGGCTGTATTCGGCGTTGAAAAGGAGATAGAGATACCTAAGGATGAGAGGTGTCCTGTCTGTAATGGTTCGAGGATTGAGCCGGGCTATCAGCCTGTAACATGTAAGGTATGTGGAGGAAGGGGACAGGTAAGACAGTCCCATGGATTCTTTACAATAAACAGGACATGCGAATACTGTAATGGTGAAGGCTTTATAATAAAAGACCCATGTAAGGCGTGTAAAGGAAGGGGTCAGGTTAAGACAAAAAAGAAGGTAAAGGTAAAGATACCACCAGGTGTCGAGACTGGTATGAGGCTAAAGATAAGGGGTGAGGGTGCATTCGGATACGGAGATTCCCATCCCGGTGACCTCTATATTGTCTTGAATGTGAAGGAACACCCTGTATTTGAAAGAGAGGGGGATGACATAATAGTACGGGTGGATGTTAACTTTCCTACCATGTGCCTGGGGGGTCAGATAGATGTCCCAACCATAGAGGGGACAACAAGATTGAATATCCCTGCCGGGACCCAGCCGGGGAAGGTCTTCAGGATAAAAGGCCTTGGCGTTCAGAGGCATAATGGATACGGCAGGGGGGATGAACTCGTGTATCTTAATATGGTAGTCCCGACAAATCTAACAGAGCGTCAGAGAAGGCTTATAGAGGATTTATCAAAAGAATTGGGGACCGAGACAGAGACAAGGGAAAAGGGGTTTAAGGAGAGGTTTAAAGACATCTTTACCTGCCTCATCTCTTTCTTTTTGTAATCCTGTTTACCTTATCCATAAAATCTTTTAGTTTTTTTTCAAAACCCCTGTCTGATGGGTAATAGTATCTGTGGTCTCTTATCTCCTCAGGCATATAAACCTGTTCTACTATTGCCTCCGGGTAGTCGTGGGGATAGAGATAGTCTCTGCCATGGCCCAGTTCCTCCATGAGCCTTGTGGGAGCATTTCTCAAGTGTATGGGCACTGGATATTCAGGCAGGTTCTTTATATCATGGCTTACAGCATTATATGCCCTGTACAGGGCATTACTCTTTTCGCTGAGAGAGAGGTATATACACGCCTGGGCAAGGGCAAGATATCCCTCCGGTGGCCCTATGAATCTAAATGCCTCTGTAGCAGATACAGTAATAACCAATGCATTGGGGTCTGCATTACCAACATCCTCAGAGGCAAAACGCACCATACGCCTTGCTATATAAAGGGGGTCTTCTCCTGCCTCTATCATCCTCACAAGCCAGTAGAGTGCAGCATCCGGGTCAGAACCCCTCATGCTTTTGTGGAATGCGCTAATGAGGTCATAGTGCATGTCACCTTTTTTGTCATATTTGGCAATCTTTTTCTGATATGCCTCTTGAAGCAGGTCGTGGTCTATGATGGGAGGTCTGTCTTTTGTGTCTTTTATTACCATGTAACAGACCTCAAGGATATTCAATGCCCTCCTTGCATCTCCATCTGCAAGTATTGCCAGTTCCTCTATGGTCTCTTTTTCTATGGTGACAGGGATTTTTTTCAGCTCAACATCCTCGGATATGGCCCTTTTTATTATCTTTATCAGGTCATCCCTTTTCAGGGGATTCAGGGTAATAACCCTCATCCTTGAGAGCAAAGGAGAGATAATCTCAAAGGAGGGGTTTTCTGTAGTAGCACCTATGAGTATTATATCGCCACTCTCTACATGGGGTAGGAATGTGTCCTGCTGTAGTTTGTTAAACCTGTGGAACTCGTCGACAAAAAGGATTATCCTTTGCCTTTTTGCCTTCTGGATAATATCCTTAACCTCTTTTATCCCTATGCTTACAGCGCTTATGGGGAAAAAGGGGAGTCTCAAGTGCTTTCCTATAAGCCATCCCAGGGTAGTTTTTCCCACACCACTGGGCCCCCAGAATATCATGGAGGGGATATCCTTTTTTTCTATGAGGACCCTGAGGAGTTTTCCCTCACCAAGGATGTGCTCCTGACCGAAAAACTCCTTCAGGTTTTCAGGCCGCATCCTGTCGGCAAGGGGTTTTCTCCTGTCTTTTCTTGTGAAGTCAAAACCCTCAAATAGCTCCATTTAGGACATATTAAATCTTTTCCGTGTAAAAGGCAATACAATGGGTTATATGTCCATAGGCTATGAACCTATGTGTTTTTTAAAAATCTTTTTATAGAGACAAAAAAAGACACAAAGATGCTCGAGATGCTGCCCCACATAAAGAGTGTCTTCTGGTAGAACCATACATCTGAAGGATTGATTATCCTAAATCCCTGAAATATCATATCGGTATAGTATGCAAAGAGTGGGAGCAATATAAAGCATGCAAGCATTACAACACCTATGGAAAAAAGACCCCATTTTATAAATACAGAGAGTGCTTGGATGCACCTTTTTAGATAGATTAGATTCTCGATCTTTTCCTCTATGGTATTGAGCCCTGCGTTGATTTCTTTAAAGACTGATTCCATGTCTTTTATCTCTGCTGGCGATGCAGAATCTATTACCCCTGATATACTATTGGCCTTTGCAGATATTGCCTCAAGCTGTCCCCTGCAGGAAACTGAAAATCTTTTGTATCTATATTTATCGAGAAACTCAAACCCTTTTTTGATGCGAATGAAAATCCCATGGAGATCTATATTTATTTTTTTCCTCCTCTCCATCAAGATATTCCTGCATCTCGATATGATAGAACCTGCAAGGTCTTTGGTATCTAAATAACCAAAATAGCTATCCTGTGAAAGGGCATTTTTTATCTTCAGGAATAATGCCTCTATATCCGAGACCGTATGATTATCAGATATATCTTTAATGCTGTTAAACTCTTCCTCGGCAATCCTAAAAGACCCTTCTGCATCGGTCTTTGCCATTTTAAAAACACTGTCAAGCCTCTCTGCTATTATGTGTCTGTAGGGAAAGAGCTCATAATCGATATATGCATATATAAAAAAAATCCTGCAGTTTTTTATAAGGGCTTCAAGCTGTTGCAATGCCTTTGATTCTTTGCCCTGATGAAATTTTATTATGATGTCCAGATAGACTGCATCTACACATAAAGGGTCTTCAATTATTATATCCCCTATTACCCTGGATGCCATGTCAAGCCTTTCGCTTAAAAGATAGAGACGGGCAAGAAGCAGACCTATGAATATCTTATGACCGCTGTTTTTCGTATAAAAAAGCGCCTTTTTGAAATAATTTTCAGCACCATGGATATCCTCTTTTTCTATACACAAATAACCATAGGCACAGTATAACCTGAAATTATCATGATTTTCTTCTGTTGCCTTTTTAAGCAATGATTCTGCCTTTTCGAGTTCAGACACACGGATAGAATCCTGGGCAAGCCATATAAGGCCACCCTCTCCACTGTTTTGTTGTGCCTTTATTTTAAGCCAGTTGGTAGTTTCAATATTCCATATGGTCCTGAAGAATCGGAGCTGATAGACCCTTGTTAGCTCAAAAAAGACCTCATAGGCTATCTTTAACTGTTCTTTTGACCTGTATTCCTCATATCTATTCATATCTCCTTGGCTTAAAACTGTCTTCAAAAAGAGGCTGTTTATCTCCTCTATGGTATAATAGCCAAGTTTTTCTGTAGAGTTGGTATAGTCAGGCAGGTCTTTTGAAGGGCATTCTATAGCCCTATGCCCTTTGCTACCACAGTAAAAACATGGTTTGTTAGGTCCTGCAATAAGGACATAGCTATAGGGAAACGGGCTTATCAGAAAATCACCTTGTTTTAAAGGATATGCAAATCTATAAAATCTCTTAGAACCTGCCTCAAAAGAGATTTTTTGCAAGGACACCTCTTCTATATTGTCTAAATGAAAATATGCATCCCCAGAGATATATATATATCCTGGGTTCATATCCCCAAGACAAACTCTAAACCATTCGGGCAGATCTTCTTCATCTGGAATCCTGTATGCTGTGCCTATGGCTACCTGAAAGGGTAGGATACCTATATCGTTTTTTTGGTTTATTTTATCTAAAAGCATATCTATTATTTTTTTTGCAGTATCTATGGTATCCGAAGGGTCTGCAATATAAAAAGCTATTGAGCGGTCAGGGAAAACCCTTTTCTTCTTTATCCTATTTTTAAGGCTATTATGTTCAGATCCTATGAATTCACTCCATACGTCCATAAACCTCAAGTCGCTTGTTATAAGAAGGGGATGGATAAATATTACAGTACCCTCTTCAGGGTCAAACTCAAGGTCCTCATCCCAGTATACCCTAAAAAAAACAAGGTCTTCGGGTATGTTTTTTTTATCTATCCCGGTAGGTGATTCAAAGTTTATTGACTTAAGACCCTTAACATGTTCATAGACCTCATTAGATATATAGATTTCATCGCCCTTTGCAATATTTGTTAGCTTTGATGCCACATTGACAACATCCCCATAGATATCACCTTTTCCTACAATAACATTGCCATAGTGAATCCCTACCCTTATATGGGTTTGCGTTATCAATCCCCCTTTTTTGTTGTGTATTTGTATCTTCTTTTGGAGGAAGATGGCTGCCTTTAAGGCATCTGCCGGGTCATCAAAGGAGGCCATTATTGAATCACCGATAAATTTAAGGACACGGCCGTTAAAGCGGGAGATTATGGATGTGGCAATATTGTAATGATGCCTGAGCATCTGTCTGCCCTGCTTGTCACCGTAGTTCTTAAAAAACTCGGTGGAGCCTACAATATCTGTAAATAATACAGCAATCCTTGCAAAGGACTCTTCAGTGTGGTGTTTATCTGTTGTGATAGGGGATTCTATGGATATGTTTGATGCATGGCTATTCATCGCTCTTTATGTATACTATCAGGGGGCAAGGTTTTTAATGCTATTAAGGTCTTTTATTTGTATACACCACAACCGAAGAAGAGGTCACCAAAACGCTCACAGTATGCTGATTTAGACATGACCTTCCCTGTAGCAGGGTTAAGCCATTTATATTCTACCCATCCTTTTCCCTGTTTCATCCCGGTATCTATTATCTCCCTTATAAAATATTTTCCTTCTGCATCCTTTAAATCAAACATCTCTTTGCCTACCAGGGCAGGATTGCCCCCATTAGCCAATGTCAATCCATGGCTATCGACAACATAGATATAGAGGTCTTTGTTAATAAATTGCCCTGTTTTATTGTTGAACTCCTGGAATGCCCTTTCCCTTCCGTGCTGTTTTAGATACTGAACAGCCTTGTGGACCAGTTGCTCTGCCTCTTCTGCTGTACCAAGATTGTCCTGGCTTCCTGTATCTTTTCTGAGCTTGAATCGTTTAAGTATCTTGTTTAGATCAATAGAAAGTTCTGCTATCTGTCTGGATGACTCCACATTATCCTGAGTGTTTTTGTGAGCCAGTTCCATGATCTTTGAAATCCCTTGAATATTATTGGAGATCTCATTGGTTGTGGCAGTCTGTTGTTCCGACGCAACAGCTATCTGATTAATCTGTGCAGCGAGGTTGTTTATCTGGTGGAGTATTTCCTTGAGTGTGCCCCCTGATTTATCAGTCTCCTCTGCGCCTTTTTCCGCCTCCTTTACACCGTCCTCCATAGATGCAACAGCAGCCTTTGTCTCAGACTGCATGGTCTTTATGGTTATACCTATATCTTTTGTTGCCTTGGATGTCCTCTCTGCAAGCTTTCTCACCTCGTCGGCAACCACGGCAAAGCCCCTACCGTGTTCCCCTGCCCTGGCTGCCTCTATGGCTGCATTTAGGGCAAGGAGGTTTGTCTGGTCTGCTATCTCATCTATAATGGCTGCTATCTCGCCTATCTGATCCGACCTTTCGCCAAGACTTTTAATTATCTTTGCAGATTCTTTAACACGTTCACCTATCCTGTTCATTGCAACAATTATACCCTGGATTATATTCTCACCATTGATAGCTGAGCGACTTGCTGTCTCTGAACTCTGGGCAGCGATTACACAGTTTCTGGCAATCTCCCCTGAGGTAGTGGACATCTCTTCACTGGCAGCAGCCACAGAGTTTATCTGTTTTGTTATTTCGTCAATGCCCTTGCTCATCTGCTTTGATGTCTCCTCAAGGGTATTGGATGCAAAGGATATCTTATTAATTTTTTCAGAAAGTTGATTAATGGTTTCGTTGAGCATCTGGAGGAGGGAATGAAAATCGTTTTCAATCTCGTCAATGCCATTATCCGAATATTTATCCATAGTAATTGCAAAATTACCCTTAGACACCTCTTTGATAGCATCCTCAAAATCTTTTATGGATGCGTATATGGTATTGGCCATGTAAAAACCAATAATGGCTATTACTATAACAAGGGCAGCGAGTATGGAAAAAAAGACCAGGGTCTCTGTCAGTGTCTTTTGCCCTGTAAGCCAGAAAAAAGAAAAAATACCAAGTGAGATAAGTAGAATAGTAGAGACTATCGGTGCTGTTATTGCCTGTTTTTTTAGATTAGTTGCTTTGATTTGTTTCATAACAATATAATCCCCTCATTTAGTTTTAATATTATTTTCGGCTTTTTTTAGATTTAATTAAGTTTTTTTGTAAAAGGATGCATATTTTGTTTTTTCTTGACTTTAACGCTGTCAGTGATTATTAATATTAAAAAAAACAATATAATTGTGATAAAAGATGGAGGATATGCATATGGACGAGATTACCACAATTAATATTGGAGATTTCAAAAAGCAGCCAGATGGCTCCTGGGTTGTTGCAAAGATATCAGATATAATTACAAAGGAAGGGAGCGTAATCAGGCTTTCACCGGGCATGTTTTTTAAACAGGGGAGCAAGCTCTGGGGCTTTGACCTCGTTAAGATACTGGACGAGATGAGCCAGAACCAAAATACTGCCTAAATTATAAATCGCAGGGATAACCTCATAGGTGTTAATAGACTATAGACCACAGGCTAAAGCTATAGACTTATAAAACCAAAATCTCGCCTTAGTGGGGGATATCCCCGGAGTAAGAGACCATTGGGTCTCTTACTTATTATCTTTTACTGCATATCTTGCTGCATTAGTCCCGGCAATACGACCAAAGGTGATTGTTTCAGATATGGAATTGCCTCCGAGACGGTTTGCACCATGAACCCCTCCTGTTACCTCCCCTGCTGCAAAAAGTCCCTCTATGGGCTTACCATCTTTGCCTATGACACGGGTCAATCCGTCTATCTTTAATCCACCCATAGTATAATGTATGCCCGGTTGAACAGCTATGGCATAAAATTTAGGTGTTCTTATTGGCCTTGGCATATTTGGCCTTTTAAACTCCTCGTCATTTTTTGTGTCAAATGCCTTATTATATGCCTCTATTGTGGCCTCGAGATTATCTGCTGGCATGCCAACTGCAGAGGCCAGCTCCTTTAGTGTCTGTCCTTCCTTGACCAGTTCAAGGTGTATGTATCCTTCTATCTGTTTAAGACTTTTTCTTATATTTTCATCGAATATGAGATATGCAACCTTGTCTCTCTGTTTTAAGATAGCTGCCGACGCAGCATCCCTTGTGGTCAGTTCATTGACAAATCTTTTCCCGTCTTTATTGACAAGTATTGCACCGTTTCCCCTAACAGCCTCTGTTATGAGTATCTTGCTGCCTGCTGCGATAGTGGGGTGTATCTGTATATCTTTCATATCAATAACCTGGGCACCTATGGTCTCTCCCAGTTTAATCCCATCCCCGGTAGCCCCTGGCTGATTAGATGTTGTCATGCCTTTAAACTCTGGACGGTAGGACTCTACCATAGTTGCATTAGCAGAGAAGCCACCTGATGCCACAATTACCGCCTTTGCCTCTATGATATAGATACCACGGTGCTTACCTTCTACCTGGACCCCTGTTACCCTGCCTTTTTGGTCTCTCAATATCTGGAGGACATTACTGTTTACCCTGACATCTATATTTCTGTCAGATGCATTTTTTCTTAAAACATTTATGAGGTGTGCACCAACCACTGCACCACCTGTAGGGCGATGTGACCTCTCTACGCTTGCCCCTGCAAGCCTTCCAAGGTCATTCATATCAGCACCTATAGAGATAAGCCAATCAATGGATTCAGCAGACCTTTCTGCAAGTATTTTTACTAATTCAGGGTTATTGGTATTCTTACCCCCTTTCATGGTATCATTAAACATAAGTTCTGCACTGTCTTTTACGCCTTTTTTTGCCTGGATTTTTGTGTTGGCTGCATTCATGCCACCAGCAGCAAGCATACTGTTCCCGCCTGTGATGGGCTGCTTTTCAAGAAGTATTACCTTTGCCCCGGCATCATGGGCAGTTATGGCAGCTGTAAAACCTGCTGCCCCTGCACCTATTACCACTACATCTGTTTTATCCTTTGCCTCATCCTTTTTTATTTTTGCCTGTCTTTCCTTCTTATCGGTATTGCTGCCAGGTATCTGCATATCAAATCCATGACACTTAAGACAATATACCTTGGATGCCGTATGCCCGTAATGACAAACTGTGCAGCTTATCTCTCCCAGGTGAGATTTATGGGCATTTATATGACCTTTATCTTTTTTTGCAACCTCTTCAAGTGTCCCGTGACATTTAATACAGGGTTGATTCACCACCTTTTCGTTATCGTCCACCTTCAGGCTGTCGCCATGACATTGCTTACATGTAATCTCTTTTGCCTTGTGGATCTCTGCAAGCGTCCCGGGTTTTAAAATGGCAGCTGATTTTTGAGTCTGCTGGGCCATAGCGATCCAAACCACTGTGGCCATAAAGATAAAAGCCAGAATAAAGGTTATTAATATTTTTGAGGTTTTAGGCATATCCATCTCCCCCTAAGTTTTTTTTCAATGCATATTGCTAATCTACAAAATGTGATATGACTTTACAACATAATTTTAAGCCCTTTTCAAAAGTTTTTATTGGTGGAACCTATCCTGAGTAACCTCAAAAGCACACCCTCAGTCTAATGTGAGATACCTTACAGGGTTATCCTGGATGCATCTTATGACCGTATCTTTCTCAAACCCTGAGCCTATTAGACCATCTGCAGAACCTGTAATGGTCATGGAGCCACCCTGCAAAATACTGTTTTTGTCGGATACAGGGGACAAAATCCCTGTAGCCTTCACTGAATCAGAGACTATGATTATACGGCTTGAATCCTTTATCTTAAAGACCATCTCTATAGCCTTTATATGGATGTGAAAGGGGTCTGCTATAAGCTCAACATAAACATGGGGGTTAAGTAAACCAAAGCCTGCAATCCCAGGCTCCCTGTGGTGTATACCCCTCATGGCATTGAATATATGGGTTATGCCCCTGGCACCGGCATTAAATCCTGCCTCTGCATCTTTGTATGTAGCATCAGAATGACCCATGCTGACGATAATCCCCATGTCACTAATCTTTTTTATAAGGCTCAATGCACCATCTATCTCAGGGGCAATGGTGATGACCCTTATAGTATCCTCAAAGCCCTCGATAAGTCTTTTCAGGTTGTATTCTGTAGGAACAAGAAATGACCCTGCATCAAGGGCACCACACCTTGATGGATTAAGAAATGGGCCCTCCATGTGGATACCGAGGATCTTTGCACCTTCTCTCTCGCCCCTTGACCTCTGTAGCAACATGGCCTTTTTTATATTCTCCATGTCTTTTCTCATGTTATTGATAGAACCGGGATATACTGTGGGTAAAAACCCTGAGACCCCGTTTTCTGCCAAAATCTGAGCTATCCTGATAATGTCTTCTGGGGATGGGTCTTTGGTGTCAAACCCGGCTATGCCATGTATATGGACATCTATGGGGCCTGTCTGCTCCACCACCTTATCCTATTCTTATCCTCGGGTCAGCCATTGCATAGAGTATGTCAGAGATGAGATTCCCTAAAAGGGTCAAGAATGCACCTATGACGAGTATGCCCATGATTGTGGGATAATCCCTGGACATGACGCTCATATAGAAAAGCTGCCCCATCCCTGGGATGGAGAAGATGCTCTCAAATATTACGCTGCCCCCTATGAGCCCCGGGACTGAAAGCCCTATTATGGTTATTACAGGCAGAAGGGCATTTCTTAAGGCATGTTTTTTCAGGACCACATCCTCGGGGAGACCCTTTGCATAGGCAGTGGTGATATATTCCTGTCTTAATACCTCAAGGAGGCTGCTCTTCATGTATCTTGATATACCGGCCAGACCACCAAAGGCAGATATGCACACAGGGAGGATGAGGTGCTGGGCAATATCCAGTATCTTTCCCATAAATGATAATTCATTGAAATTAAAGGATTTAAGACCGGAGATGGGTAGCCACTCAAGATATACCCCGAAAAACATCATAAGTAGAAGGGCAAGCCAGAAGGTTGGGGCTGCATAGCCAGCAAAAACAAAGGCGGTAAGTGCCTTATCAATGGTGGTATCCTTGTGCTTTGCACAGTAGATGCCTATGGGTATCCCTATGATAAAGATGAGGACCATAGATATGAGGTTGATGGATACTGTTACAGGTATCCTCTCCTTTATCTTGTCGATAACAGGTCTCCTGTCTGATGCAAAGGATATACCGAAATCCAGCCTCATAATCCTTTTAAGCCACATGTAATACTGGACGTGTAGTGGCTTATCAAGGCCGTAGTATGCCCTTATTCTCTCCCTCACCTCTTTTGTAACCTTGGGATTCATCTCTGATTCTATAACCCCTGGCTCTCCGGGCGTGAGATGGATTACTATAAAGGATATAAGGGTGATACCCAGCAGCATGGGGATCATAAAGAGCAGCCTTTTTATGAGATAGCGGAGCATTATCTATACCTCATCTGTTTTTCCGGGACATACCATTTTATGAAGTCATACATGAGACCTGCAGGTGCCGGCTCTATGCCCTTAAAACGCTTGTGTATTGTCACATTGGCGTATGGCACAAAGAGAAATGTATATGGCTGTTCCTCGGCAAGTATCTCCTGTATCCTGTGGTAGTATCTTTTTCTCTCCTCCATGTTCAGGGTGTGTCTTGCCCTGACAAGGAGTTCGTCTACCTCTTTGTTTTCAAAGGATATGAAATTCAATTCCTTCTTTCCCTGCTTTGAGGAGTGCCAGATATCGAATATATCAGGGTCATTGGGTATACTCCATCCAAGGATTACCGCCTCAAAATTCCTCTTGTCTATAAATTCATTTATAAAGCTTGCCCACTCTATTACCCTTATCTTTACCTTTATCCCCAGGTCTGCAAGCCTCTTCTGAATGAGCTCAGCACACCTTATCCTTACATCATTGCCCTGATTGACCAGGATGGTAAACTCAAAGGGGGCGCCATCTTTATATAGGATATTGTCAGCCCCTCTATTAAAACCTGCCTCTTTGAGGAGCATCATTGCCTTTTCTCTGTCATAGGGATATTTTTTTACACCCCCATTGTATGCCCACATATCTGGTTTATAAGGCCCGTCTGCCTCAACCCCCTGACCGAGGAGTATCCCATCTATAATCTCTTTTTTATCTATCCCGTAACTTATCGCCTGTCTTACCCTCTTATCCTTAAAAAATTGATGTTTCAGATTATATCCGAGATATACATAGGTAAAGGAGAGATACCTGAATTTGTTGAATTCCCTTTTAAAGGCAGGGTAGTCTGTCTGTCTTACTGCCTGAAGCGGGGTAAGACCCATCATGTCTATCCCATATCTTTTCAGTTCGAGAAACATGGTTGCAGTATCTGGTATTATCCTCATTATATAACGGCTGATATAAGGGCTTCCCTCAAAGTAGTCTTTGTTGGCTGTAAGGACAATCCTCTCCCCGGGGATCCACTCCTGGAATTTATAAGGACCTGTGCCTATTGGTCTTCTGGATAGGGGCGATTTTGTTACATCCTGACCCTCCAGGAGGTGCCTCGGCAGTATGGCTGTTGACCAGCTTATAAGCCCCGGGGCAAAGGGCTTATCATAGGTTACCTTAAAGGTATAGTCATCTAAGACCTTTGCCTCTTTTACAAGTAGAAAATCACCGGCATATGCAGTAGGTGTCTTGGGGTCTGTAATGAGTCTATAGGTAAACATTACATCGTGGGCTGTAAAAGGTGTGTTATCGTGCCACTTTACGTCCTTTCTCAGGTGGAATGTAATGGATAGGTTGTCCTTTGAGATATCCCACGACTCAGCAAGGCTCCCTATTATCTTGAGATCCTTATCATATTTTACAAGGCCATTATAGATAAAAGATGCTACCTCATGGGATGGGCTGTCAGTGGCAAGGATGGGTATGAGGTTCGATGGCTCTCCTATAGATGCGGTTATGATGGTGTCGCCGTATGCAGGTACCCCCACATCATCGTAGAGTTTTGGATCCTTTGACCTGGTGCAGGCAAGACATATCAGGACAAGGGGTATCAATAAAATGAGTCTTTTTATAGCCATGGATGTTTCGGGTTATTGTAACAGAGGAGGAGGTTAAAGTAAAGCAGGCTATGGGTCGTCTCAATTTGTTTGAAATTGAAAACTATAAGTTATAGACTAAAAGAGGTTTTACTATGATATGCCCTGTTTTTTTACCCCATCTTGGCTGTGGACAAAGATGCACATACTGTGACCAGATCTATATAACTGAGATAGACAGGGTAAACCCAAAAGAGATGATAGAAAATGCCCTTTCCCATGGTAAGTCGGGTTATGAGGTGGGGCTCTATGGCGGTAATATATTTGGGATAGAACCTTCTCTATTAAATACCATTTTCTCCTGTTTTTATGAATACCGAGATGAGATAACAAACTTCAGGGTCTCCACAAAACCTGTTCCCCTTGACGATGAGGTTATATCGATACTTAAAAGAAATAATGTAACGGTTATCGAGCTGGGTATACCCACATTCAACGATGATATACTCAGAAAACTAAACAGGGGTCATACAGTAGAAGACCTCTACAGGGCATATAAGAGATTAAAACAGGAAGGTTTTTGCCTTGCCCTTCAGGTGATGGTAGGTCTGCCCCATGAGAGCGTAGAAGACACAATAAGGACAGTAGATAATATAATAATGCTCCATCCTGATTATATCAGGATATACCCCCTTGCCATCATAGAAGGGACACCCCTCTGGATAGATTATAAAGAGGGCAGGTTTATCCCTTTGGGGTTTGAGGACGCAGTATTAAGGTCTCTCTATATTTACCTCAATGCCCTTTACCATCATATCAAGGTGGTTAAGATGGGGCTGACAGACAACGAGATAATCAAGGAAAAGATTAAAGGGGGTTTTTATCACCCTGCCTTTGGTAGTATTGTGAAGTCAGAGGGTTTTTATATTGCCATACTCACAAAGGCAAAGAGGCAGGGGCTGAAGGGCAATATAAAGGTAATGGTAAATAAAAGGGATATACCCCATGTATTTGGTTATAGAAGAAAAAATATAGAGAGGTTTAAAGGTCATGGGATACATATAGAGCCATTATCCGGTGATATAGAACAGGGTGCGTTTATCCTGTATAAAAATGATATGGAGCTTCACGGCCATATATATGATGCCATAGAAGACCTGGAGAATAAGGGTTTTGTGAGGGGCAGATAATACGGTATTTGAGGCTTTTTAAAAAGCCCTCTCTATATAATAGCTAAATATCTCTTGACTAAAAGGATATGGAGGCTATAATAGAGATTAAATATGTTTATGGTCATAATGCCTTTTAATGATAAAAGCAAAAGAAAATAAAAAAATAAGGGGGGTTTTCATGGCAACAAAATCAGAAAAGACAGTTAGAAAACCAAGGGAAAGGAAGACAAAAGATAAAAACGAGAAACTTTTCACAGATGCCCTTGCAAATCTCGAGAAGATAGCAAAGGAACGACTCCAGACTGCCCGTGACCCATTTTCTACAGGGGTGAAGATGGCCTCACAACTTAGGGCACTGGCTGCCAGTATAGAGAGTGAGATAGACGACCAATCTGTAACCATGACAGAGGCGAGCTATGTCTCCAATGGCATGCTCGGTGTAGGTGTCTGATAGGCAGCAGGTTTCTTGGCTTTAGCATAAAAAACAGTAAATGGAGACCTTGAAAAAGGTCTCCTACCCTGGGCAATATCTTTAAGCCCATTATTAATAACCAGTTTCCATGCATTTCAAGACCTTTGCAGGACTTTGTAGGGGTCTTGAGTATTTATATCGAGTGTAGAATTTTTTCGAACCCATAAAGGAATGCACAGTTTCCCTGTCTCAATCCCCTAATATGGCCTTTATGTTTAAATTTATGAATTTATTGCCCATCTCTTCCTTTATCACAGGGTTTGCTATGATGCTTATACAATCAGATTTTTTTTCGGGTATCTTTAAGCCGTTTTGTATATAGCCATACCAGGATATGGAGTTTCTGTCTGTAACCTTTATGCGACTACCCCCTGCCATGGTTATACTTGTGGGCTTAAGTAATATGGAAGGCCTTGGATTGCCTATGCCAAATGGTGACATTATATCTAAAATGTTTACAAAATCCATTGTCAGCTCTTCAAAGTCAGCAGATGTATCAAAGGCCGCCTCTTTGTTTTTTAGCCCTGACCTGCCATCAAGGGCATCATCAAAGGCATCCCTGAATAGCTCGAGGTTTTCCTTTCTCAAGGAGAATCCGCATGCAAACCTGTGGCCTCCAAACCTAATCAGGAGATTGGAGAGAGAAGATATGGTGTTGTAAAGATTGATGTCCTCAGTCCCCCTCCCGGAGCCCTTGAATATGCCATCCACCTCTGTCATTACCAGGGATGGCTTACCGTATATCTCTGCAAGTTTTTGTGCAACAATACCTATTACACCTATGTGCCAGTCTTTTTTGCAAAGGACAATGGAGTTCCTCCTGTGTAGGCCGCACCTTTCTATCTCCTCTCTACACTCTTTCATTATCCTCTCGCCTAACTGTTGTCTCAAGCTATTGGCATTATGGAGTGTATTAAGGAGCCTTGTAGATTCTGACTCCCTCTCTGATATAAGGAAATTAAATGCCTCCTCAGGGTCTGATACCCTTCCTGCAGCATTAATCCTTGGTATTATAATGAAATTTAGAGCAAATTCATTAAGTTTAGACCCTGGGAGCATATTCTCTTTATAGAAGGTCTTTAGCCATTGCCTTGGTTTTTCCCTCATGGTCTCTAAACCTATCTTTGTCAGTACCCTATTATCACCTACAAGGGGCACCATATCACCTATAGTCCCCAAGGTTACAAGGTCAAGCTCGTTTTTCAGGTTTATCTGTTCCCCCATGAGACCTTTATCGTGGATAATCCTTCTTAATCCCCAGAGAAAAAAGAAGGTCACACCACAGGCTGCAAGCTCCCTTGTTTTGAACCGAGAATCTCCCCTTTTCGGGTTTACAACAGCCCTGGCAGGAGGTAGATGCCCCAAGACCTCATGATGGTCTATTATAATGACCTTTATCCCCAGTTCCTCGGCAAACTTAACCTCTTCCAAATTTGAAGAACCACAGTCAAGACAGATAATCAAATCAGTTTTATCTGCCTTAAGTCTTTTTATTGCCTCCATATTCAATCCATAACCCTCTTTTCTGTCAGGGATATAGACAGATGGAGATAGATTGAGTTTTTTCAGAAAATTATACATGAGGGCAGAGGATGTTACGCCGTCTGAGTCATAGTCTCCGTATATACATATCCTCCCCCTTTTTTTTATAGTCTCTATGAGGACATGGATACCCTTTTCTATATCAGGGAGCTGGAATGGGTCAGACAGGTCTTTTAATCTGGGGAAGAGAAAGGCCTCTGCCTCTTCCGGCGTTGTGATACCCCTTGATAAGAGTATGCGTGCGATAATATTCGGGATGCCGAGCTTATCTTTGATAGACCTTATAAGTGTATTTTGGTCATCTTGTTTTTTTCTCAAGGATTTTTCCATATAACCTTAATACCTAAAATCCATAACCCCAGGGGTCCCCACGGATGTGCCACATATGCAGACTATAGTCAATAGACTATAAACTACAGACAAAAAAACAGAATCCATCCCGCTTTAGTGGAGGGGATGCCCTCAGAGCAATTCATTATTGTTACGTGCATGCTGCACCGATTAAATCAATTACAGAATCCCAGCCATTTTTGTCAAGAAAGTCCCCCAGGTCTTGTATGATCTTCGGTATAGCAAAAGGGTCTACAAATGTGGCAGTCCCGACCTGGATTGCAGTAGCCCCTGCCATGAAAAATGAGAGACAGTCCTCATAATCCATTATCCCTCCGGCACCTATTATGGGTATGGGGACCCTCTTTCTGCATTCGTATATTGCCTTTATTGCCACAGGTTTAAGGGATGGCCCTGACATACCCCCCCTGATTTTAAACGCCCTTTCATGTGTATCTATACATGCCCCGGGGAGGGTATTTATGAGGGTCAGGCCATCTGCACCACCTTCATATGCTGCCTGGGCAATATCTGCGATGTTATCTACCTCCGGGGTAAGCTTGGCAATAACAGGTATGTTGGTTGAAGATTTTACCCTGTCTATAAGCCTACGGACAGCCTCTGGCTCTTTTCCAAAGCTTATGCCCCCTGCTTTTATGTTGGGGCATGAGAGGTTCATCTCAAGACCTATTATGAGCCTGTGGGGCACTATATTTTTTGCACACTGGATATATTCATCCTCTGTAAACCCAAAGAAGTTAACGATTACAGGCATATTTTTTTGCTCAAAAAAGGGCATGTAATCTCTAAAAAATGCCTCCACCCCTATATTCTGTAGCCCTATACTGTTTATCATGCCCCATCTTACCTCCCATACCCTGGGTGTGGGGTTGCCTTGATGGGGCATCAGGGAGAGACCTTTGGTGACATATGCACCCATTGTCTCCACCTTCCAGAGTGGCTCTATCTCAACACCATAACCTAATGTCCCTGATGCGTTCATAACAGGGTTTTTAAGCATATTATGGAACAGGTTTACAGACAAATCTGCCATAGATTAAAAACAGGTCCCTCCTTGCATACCCTTTTATAAGGCTCTTTTTCATCAAGGGTCTTTTTTACACAACCAAAACATAGGCCTAACCCGCATGCCATCCTCTCTTCAACAAGGACCTGACATGGGGCTCTATGGCTTTCCAGGGCATGTTTAAGTCCCTTGAGCATGCCTTCAGGCCCACAGGCGTATACCTGGGTATCCCTGGCATTATAATCTTTTAGACGGGTTCTGAATAGGTCAATTACATTTCCCTTATAACCATATGAGCCATCTATGGTGGATATATATTTATCCTGCATTTTTAGATCATTGAGTAGCAAAAGCTCCTTTTCATCTGTACAACCGTAAAAGACATGGGCATTTGCCTTTATTTTTTTTATAAGGAGATGGACACCGGCAATGCCTATACCACCGGCAACAACTATATGATTGGGCTTATTGTATATATTAAAACCCCTTCCCAAGGGGCCGAGTACCATTGTGCTGTCCCCTTTTACTGCATTGCTCAGGGCTAAAGTGCCGCTCCCCTTTACCTTATACATGATGCTCATGACATCCCTTTTATAATCATATATGCTGAAGGGCCTCCGTAAAAATACTGTGTTGCCCGGGATCTTAAGCATTACAAACTGTCCTGGCACTACCGTGCCCAATGGTCTTGCAAGTCTGAGCCTTAAGAGGAAGTAGTCCTTTACTATATTCCTGTTTGTTATTATCTTTGCCTCTATGTCATCCATTTTTCAGACCGTTATATCTTTTTCAACCCTTCTATCCTTAGTATTTCATCTGAGAGAAAGATGCATGATAAGGGCATCTTCATTGGTATCAGAATAATATCTTTTTCTCTTACCTACAACCATAAAATTAAATGACCTGTAGAGATTAATAGCATCGTGATTCTTTTCCCTTACCTCAAGGAAATAGTCTGTAACACCTTTTTTCTTGTAATAATCAATGGCAAAAGAAAGGAGCCTGGTGCCATAGCCTTTTTTTCTGTGAGATGGCCTTATGGCAAAGTTGGTTATGTGGGCCTCATCCAGGACAGAATAAAGCATAATATAACCTATAACCATGCTGTCTCTCTCTATCACAAAATTTTTGTATATGGGTGATGACATGGATTCGAAAAACATGGGGGCTGTCCAGGGCGATATAAAGGATTGCCTCTCTATCTCGAGGATTTCAGTTATATCCCTTTTTTTCATATACCTGATGGTTGTCTTGCCCGGGGTTACTGGGTTTAAATGATGTTTTTCAATGGTGTCTATGGTGTCCATAGGTCATCTAAAAGGTTTAGATCCTCCATCCTGTTGATATTTATAAATACAGACCTGCCTTTATGATAGAAATGAGGGTTGTCCTCTATGACCTTTACCTGGACATAAGAAAATACAGAGGATATCCTGAAATCCCTTTTCTCGAGAAGCCTGAGCATATATGTAATGCAAGACCTGCTGTATATAGCATGGAGGGGCTCAAAGCCTTTATCTATCCTCGGGATGATTATGTCTTCTCCTTTTATGTTTTCCAGCATGTATCTAATACCATCTGTGGATATATTGGGCATATCACAGGCAACGATAAATACATATGGATTACGGGAATGGATAAGGGCAGAGACGATGCCTGTTAATGTGCTCTGGATCGGGACAATGTCTTTTACAACAGGGACACCCTCATCATTCATTACTTGGGGGTTATTGGATATAATGATTATGTCGTCAAAGATACCTTTTATCCTGTCATATACGTGTCCTATAAGGGGCCTGTTTTTTATCTCCATAGTTGCCTTATCCTTGCCCATCCTTACGCTTGCACCGCCTGCCAGTATGGCACATGTAAATTCCATGACAAGAGTATTTAACATTTTATGGCCAGTGAGTAAAGATGCAAATTTTGGATAGAGACCTTTGGAAAAGGCCTTATCTCACATGAGGATTGGATAAAAAAATAATCCCTTTACAAAATCTGTTTTATTCATTATTTTTTATGTGTGAAAAATTTAACAATCACAAGGCGAGGTGTGATATGAAGAGGATTTTACTTGTCATTGCAGCTTTTATTCTTTTTGCAGCACCTGTTTTTGCAAAGGATTCTATAAAGATTGGACTTATTGCACCCCTAACAGGGGATGTAAAGACCTTTGGTGAGTCTGCAAAGAATGGTTTCCTGATAGCCATAGAGGAATACTCAAAAAAAGGTCGATACACAATAGTGCCTGTTATTGCCGATGACAGGAACGACCCCACAGAGGGTGCAAATGCTGCATTAAAGCTTATCACCCAGGACAAGGTCTTTGCCATAAGCGGGCCCCTCACATCAAAGGTATCTATCCCGGTAAGCGATATAGCCAACAGCAACAAGGTCCCCATGATAACCGGGACTGCAACAAACCCCAAGGTGACAGTCCATGAAGGCAAGAGAAAACCATACGTATTCAGGGCATGCTTTATAGACCCCTTCCAGGGGACAGTGGCAGCGGGATTCGCTTTAAAAGACCTTAAGGTAAAGACAGCAGCTGTACTCTATGATGTAGGGAATGATTATTCAAGGGGACTGGCGGAGTATTTCAGGACAACATTCACAAAAGGGGGAGGCAGTATTGTTGCCTATGAATCCTATCAGAAGGACGATGTGGATTTCTCTGCCCTTATCACAAAGGTCCAGACTAAAAAACCGGATGTCATATATCTCCCGGATTATTACAATAAGGTAGCCCTTATAGCGAGGCAGATAAGGGAAAAGGGTTTGAAGTCCATACTCATTGGAGGCGATGGTTGGGACTCACCTGAACTGCTGAAGATAGCAGGCAGCTCCATTGTAGGCGGTTATTTTACCAACCACTATTCCCCTGACAGAAAAGACCCTGTTTCAGAGGCATTTATTAAAAGATACAGAGAAAAACACAGGATGGTCCCTGATACCTTTGCTGCCCTGAGCTATGATGCCACCACCATGCTCCTTAAGGCAATAGACAGCATACCTTCAAAAAAACAGGAGGATATAGTCAAATACCTTGTTAACCTGAAAAACCACAAGGGCGTCACAGGCAGGATTACCTTTGACAAAAACGGGGATGCCATAAAATCAGTTGTGCTTTTAAAGGTGGAAAAAGACGGAGTAAGATATATGACCACCATAAATCCTTAAGGAAAAGAAAGTGGATATATTGAGCTATGTCCTACAGCAGGGCATAAATGGTCTCCAGCTCGGGGCTGTCTATGCCCTTATTGCCCTTGGGTACACCATGGTCTACGGTGTTCTGAGGCTTATCAACTTTGCCCACGGCGATATATTCATGTTCGGGGCATTTGTTGCATATTTCCTTATTGCAAAATTCGGCATACCCATATACCTCGTTTTTATCATAACCATGCTTGCCTGTGCCATTGCAGGCTATCTCATTGAAAAGATAGCATATAAACCTTTGAGGGATGCACCCAAGATATCCCTTTTGATAACAGCAGTAGGGGTATCACTCTTCCTTGAGTATTTTTTAAGCCTCAATGCCATATTTACACCGAACTATATAGCCTTTCCAAGGCCCTTTGATGTCAAGGGGTATGACCTCTCACTCTTTACCATAACCAACGTCCAGATAATCATATTTATTATAACCTTTGTCTCCCTGTTTCTTCTGTATCTCCTTATCTACAGAACCAACTATGGCAGGGCAATGAGAGCTGTCTCCCATGATAAAGAGACAGCAGCCCTTATGGGTATAGGGATAGACGGGATTATATCATTCACATTTATAGTCGGTGCATCTCTGGCCGGTGTAGGCGGTATCCTGTATGGGATTGCCTATCCCCAGATCAATGTATTCATGGGGATTATGCCGGGCATCAAATCCTTTATTGCCGCTGTCCTCGGTGGCATAGGCATTATCCACGGTGCAGTAATCGGGGGGCTCATCATAGGCATATGTGAGGTCTTTGTATCTGCATTCCTGTCCTCTACATTCAGGGACGGTGTAATATTCATAATACTATTTGCAGTATTACTCTTTAAACCCAGTGGGATATTGGGAAAGAGGATAGAAAAGGTATGAGGACAGCATGTTTTTATCAAATGGGGTAGGGGACTACAGGGCATGAGGTTTTTCAGTGAATCAAGGATCTTTTTGGTGGTTTCTGTCTCTTTATATCTGGTTATGAAGGCCCTGTTTGCCTTTGATATTATTTCCCCTTATATACAGCAGATATGCCTTTATGCTGTCATCGTTGCATTAACCGCCATAGGCTTGAATGTCATATATGGTTACACAGGCCAGTTTTCTCTGGGTCATGCAGCTTTCTATGGCATAGGTGCATATGCATCTGCCTATCTGACCAAGATACTGGCTATAGAAGGTGTCTTACCTTTCATCCCTGTACTTGTCTTCTGCGGTGTGGTTTCAGGCATTATGGGCTATCTCATAGGTATACCAATATTGAGGCTCAGGGATGACTTTCTTGCCATTGCAACCCTTGGGTTTGGGACCCTTGTAAGGGTATTTCTCGACAATTCTGATAAGTTCGCAGAATCCCTGGGTGGCTCCAGGGGTTTTGTGGGCATACCGAGGATTACCAATCTTGAACTCGTATTTTTTTTCCTGGTTTTTGTAGTCATTATAACAAGAAACCTCATCCATTCCCGATACGGTCTTTTCTGGCGGTGTATCAAAGACGACGAGCTGGCAGCTACATCAGTGGGTATCAATACAACCCATATGAAACTCATGGCATTTACATACGGCTGCATACTTGCTGGTATCGGTGGTGCACTCTATGCCAATTTATATTCATTTCTCCACCCGTCCAACTTCGATATACTGAGGTCTATAGATTTCCTCATTATAGTAATCATCGGCGGGATGGGCAGTATTATGGGGACAATCTATGCCAGTATCATCTGGGTTGGTTTTATAGAGGGCCTAAGGATCGTCCTCCCTGCCCAGGTCCTTGACCTGAGATGGGTGGTAATACCTCTTCTTTTGATAGCCCTTATGATATGGAGGCCCTACGGTCTTATGACAAAGAGGCGGAGATAGATTTATAGCCATGAAGATCCTTGAAGTGAGAGATTTAGAGAAGAGCTTTGGCGGTGTCAAGGCAGTGGACCGCATCTCCTTCCACATAGAAGAGGGTGAGGTCTTCAGTGTCATAGGGCCAAACGGTGCAGGGAAGACAACTATGTTCAACCTCATAACAGGGCTATACAGGCCTGATAATGGCAGGATAATTTTTCTGAATAATGATATAACAAAGACACCAACATATATGTTGATTCATTTTGGTATAGCCAGGACATTTCAGAACATGAGGCTCTTCAGCAACCTTACTGTCCTGGAGAATGTCATGTCCTCACTGCTGAGTAAAAAAACCTACAATCTTTTCTCTGCAGTATTCAGGACGAAAAGATATGCAACATCAGAGAAGACAGCAGAGGAAAAGGCAAGGGGATTTATTGATTTCTTCGGACTTTCAGGAAAGGAGGACTATACTGCCTCGAGCCTATCATACGGTGAACAGAGGAGACTTGAACTGGCAAGGGCCTTATCCACACAGCCAAGGCTCTTACTTATAGATGAACCAGGGGCAGGCATGAACCCAAAGGAGATATCAGACCTGGCAGAGACAATAAAGACCATAAGGCAGAGATACTCTGTAACCATAGCTATTATCGAGCACCAGATGAACCTTGTTATGAATATATCAGACAGGATTATGGTGATGGATTTTGGCGAGAAGATTATGGAGGGTACACCACAGGAGGTGAAAAAAGACAAGAGGGTTATAGAGGCTTACCTGGGGGAGGAGATGGAGTGAAAAGGGGGTTGCTGCTGTCCATATGTTATTAAATGTCCAGGGCATTACAGTAAACTATGGCTCCATAAGCGCATTAAGGGATGTATCATTATGGGCAGATCAGGGTGAATTGGTATCTGTCATAGGTGCAAACGGGGCAGGCAAGACCACTCTTTTAAAGACTGTATCAGGGATTCTCAGGCCTGCAAAGGGCAACATAGAATTTGACGGCCGTGATATAACGAGGTTAAGGCCAGAAAAGATAGTAAAATCAGGGGTTGTTATGGTCCCTGAGGGTAGAAGGATATTTCCAGACCTGACAGTCAAAGAAAACCTCGAACTTGGCGCATATACCATAAAGGACAGGCACCTTAAAAAAACCCTCTTTGAGCTGGTCATTACTACATTTCCAAGGCTCAAAGAAAGGCTTAAGCAGCACGGCGGGACCCTCTCCGGTGGCGAGCAGCAGATGCTCGCCATGGGTAGGGCATTGATGGGAGACCCCAGGCTTTTACTCCTCGATGAACCCTCCATGGGTCTTTCGCCTATCATTACCAGGGAGATATTTGGTTTGATAGAGCTTATAAGGAGGGAGAAGAGTATATCCATAATCCTGGTGGAGCAGAATGCCCACATGGCACTGGAGCATTCCCAGAGGGCATATGTCCTTGAAAACGGAGAGATTGTCATGGAGGGCCCATCCTCTGAAATCAAGCATAACCCCAGGATAATAGATGCCTATTTAGGTGTATAGTTCAAAAGTTTTCAATTTAATAAACCTAATCTTGGGTGGTCTTATGGGTTTCCTTCAAATAAAGACTACAGGCTTTTTATTACAAAATCAGATGCTACTAAAACAGAATAGATGGATTGTCGATTATCGATTTACTATCTACGGCTATTAAAGAAGATGTCCCCAATAATAAATTGCCTTTAACTTTCCATATGTTATAAAACTTTGTTGTAAATCCCTGCCAAATATTGTATACAAAGATGGCAATGGAGGCATAAAGGCATGACAGAACGGATAATAAATACAGGTGAATGGATAGAAAGGTGGTCATATATACAGCCAGAAAAGACAGCGGTCTATTCCAATGGTGTCCCTTATAGCTACAGGGCCCTCAATGAGCGCATAAATAAACTCACCCACATCCTGCTGGCAAAGGGTATAAGAAAAGGTGACAGGGTGGCAGTGCTCCTCCATAACTGCCTCCAGTATGTAGAGATATTCTTTGCTGTATCAAAGATAGGCGGTATACTTGTCCCTCTCAACTGGAGACTGGCCATGCCTGAACTGGAGTTTATAATAAAGGACAGCAGGACCAGGTCTGTGATATTTGAGGAGGAGTTTTTAGAAAGTGCAGTGAAATTAAGGGATGTGGTGGCTGTTGAGACATGTATATCCTGCGCCACAGGACCTAAAGGCAAAGAAATAGACCTCCCAGACTGGATAGAGGACTATGAAACCCTTATGGATAATGCACCTGCAGAAAAGATAGATGTCCCTTACAGGACAGGGGATAATGACCCCCATATCCTCATGTATACCTCCGGGACCACAGGTCTACCAAAAGGCGCCGTGCTTTCCCATAAAAAAACCTTTTTTAATGTCCTGAATGCAGGGATATATTTTGACCTCACAAGACATGATATAGCCATAATTGCAAGGCCCCTTTTTCATTCCGGGGGGCTTATAGTAGAGCTTGCACCTGTTCTCTACAAGGGGGGGACGGTAATAATACAGAGGAGATTCAGCCCAGAGGAGATATTAAAGACAGTAGAGAGATACAGGGTTACCATCCTTGAACTACCTGCAACAGTCTATAATTTCATCCTCCATGAGTGTGAGATAGAGAGGTATGACCTATCTACTGTGAAGTGTTTTTATACCGGTGGCGAGAGGGTATCCACATCACTGCTTAAGGCCTTTTATGAAAAGGGTATAGTTATATCCCAGATATATGGGCTTACAGAGGCCTCAACCCTGTTCTGGCTCCCCTATGATATGGCGCACAAAAAAATGGGTTCGGTGGGGAAGCCTGTTTTTCATGCAGATGTGAGGATTGTGGATGAAAGGGGTATGGCTGTGCCCCCTGGTGGTATCGGTGAGATAATAGTCAAAGGCCCTGTTGTAATGAATGGATACTGGGAGAGACCTGATCTCACGAAAGATATTATAAAAAACAGCTGGCTCCATACCGGTGACCTTGCCACAATGGACGAAGAGGGGTTTGTCTATATTGTTGACAGGAAAAAGGATATGTTTATAAGCGGCGGGGAGAATGTCTATCCGGCCGAGGTGGAGAAGGCGCTCCTTAGTCACCCTGATATCCTCGATGCCGCTGTTATAGGGGTGGAAGATGAAAGATGGGGTGAGGTGGGAAAGGCATTTATTATCCTCAAGCCAGGGAAAAGAATAGATGAGGGGGATATAAATAGTTTTTTGAATGAGAGGCTTGCCCGCTACAAGATACCAAAATACATAGAGTTTGTGGATAGGCTGCCAAAGACCGCCTCAGGTAAAATAAGAAAAAGCCTTCTGAAATAGGAATTTATACCCATATCAAAACCATAGATGATATTTACTATGACTGATGTGATTACACAGATAAAAAAAAGCAAGAGATAAAATAAAGAGCCTATATCTGACCATTATAATAGATATGCGATTCTAGATCGTATTAGCCTCTGTATATTTACCTTTACGTCACATTAATTTTTGTGAACCTATGAAAAAATTCAAGGCATCAACCTTTACAGTATTGTTAAATGCTGTATACCTCTTTACCAAGGGTGCGGACCCAGTTCTGCTGCAGGACCTTTTGTGCCTCCTCTGTCCTGTCAACCCCCAGGATAACTATGGCATTGCCACCCAGTCTACCGAGATGGGGATATAGGTAATGGACATTTATACCTGCATTTTTCAAGGGCTTAAGCACTGCATTGAGCCCGCCTGGATGGTCAGGGGTCTCAACAGCCAGGACATCTGTCTCCCGAGGTGAATAACCATTTGTCTTCATTATATTTTTTGCCTTTTCAGGGTCATCTACCACAAACCTTACCGTGCTTATATCAGATGTATCTGCCACTGATATAGCCCTTATATTTACCCCCTCCCTGCCAAGGAGTTCACTTAATCTGGAGAGGGCACCTGGGATATTTTCAAGGCTTACTGAGAGCTGTTTTATAACCATTTTTCTTCTTACTCCTTAATAAAATTATATCCAAGCTCAAGGGCATCTTTATTCAGTTTTATGAGTTTTGACTTGCCCTCACCGAGGATCTCAGGCAGGTGTTCTATTAAAAAATCAAAGGATACAATGTTACTTGCCCTTATAAATGCGCCGAGCATAACCATATTGGCAACCCTAATCTGACCCAGCTTCTCTGCAAGCTCGCTGGTGGGCACAGCGAGTATCTCTATGTCGCCCCTGGCAGTAGATGTATTGACAAGGGATGAATTGACGCATATAAGGCCACCAGACTGGAGTATGCTCTGAAACCTCACAAAGGAGGGCTGGTTCATGGCCACTACAAATTCAGGCTCTGACGCCACAGGAGAGGCAATCTCCTCATCAGAGACCACCACAGTGCAGTTAGCTGTCCCGCCCCTGACCTCTACACCGTAGGAGGGCAGGTAGGTTACATATCTACCCTCGAGCATGGCGGCATTGGCCATGGTAAATCCCATGGAGAGGACACCCTGACCACCAAAACCAGAAAATACAGTCTTTATCAGCATTTTATCTCTTTTATAACCCCCAGTGGAAACTGTTTTACCATAACATCATCTATCCATCTGAATGCCTCTATGGGGCTCATCTTCCAGCTTGTGGGACATGGAGATAGTATCTCCACAAGGGAAAAGCCTGTCCTGTTCAATTGATGCTCGAATGCCTTTGCTATTGCCTTTTTTGTCTTTCTGATACCAGAAGGGCTGTTCACCGCCACCCTTTCAAGATAAGATGTACCGTCGAGGACTGAAAAGACCTCGCATACCCTTACAGGATGACCTGCGCTCACAGGGTTTCTGCCTGATGGCGTTGTTGTGGTGACCTGCTGTCTTAGGGTTGTTGGTGCCATCTGTCCGCCTGTCATCCCGTATACACCGTTATTGACAAATATAACGGTTATGAGTTCACCCCTGTTGGCAGCGTGAAAACCCTCTGCTGTCCCTATGGCGGCAAGGTCCCCGTCTCCCTGATAGGAGAACACGAGGTTATCAGGCCTTACCCTTTTTATGCCTGTAGCTACAGCAGCACCCCTGCCATGGGCAGATTCAAGGGTATCTATGTCAAAGTAGTTATATACAAGCATCCCGCACCCGGCCGGGGCAACACATATGGCCTTGCCTCTTAACCCCATCTCGTCTATGACCTCTGTTATAAGGCGGTTTATTATCCCGTGACCGCAACCAGGGCAGTAATGGAAATGGGCATCCTTCATAGAGGCAGGCCGGGTATATATCTTCTTCATTGTTTTCTCACCTTCTGTGTCTGGAAATAGTGTCTTGATACAATCCTTGCCAGTTCAATGGGTGTAGGGATTACCCCCCCTGGTCTACCATAGAAGCTTATATGCCCCTTGCCCTCCAGTGCAAGCCTTACATCGTCTATCATCTGGCCTGTGGACATCTCGAATACAAAGAAATCAGTTATATATTTGGCAATCTCCTTTATCTTTTTCGAGGGAAAGGGCCAGAGTGTAATGGGCCTCAGTAGCCCTGCCCTGATATTATCCTGTCTTAATCTTTTTATAGCACCCTTAGCTATCCTTGCTGCAATCCCGTATGCCACCACAACGATCTCTGCATCGTCTATAAGAAAGGTCTCAAAACGGACCTCGCTGTTTTCTATCCTCTGAAATTTTCTGTAGAGCTTCCAGTTATGCTCCTCCTCCTCTTTTGTGTCGAATAAAAGGGATCGGACCATCCTGGATGGCCTGTTGTCTGCCCCTGTAAGTATGTAGTCTTTTGGATAGTCCTTTATCTTTTTTATATTAGAGAAGTCTACAGGCTCCATCATCTGACCGAGCATACCATCACCGAGGATGATTACAGGGTTTCTGTATGCATCTGCCAGGTCAAAGGCAACAGGGACGATATCTGCAAGCTCCTGAACAGAAGATGGGGCAAGGACAATTGTCCTGTAATCACCATGGCCACCTCCCCTTGTTGCCTGTAGGTAATCAGACTGGGCAGGGGATATATTGCCCATGCCGGGGCCGCCCCTCACCATATTTACTATAACAGCAGGGAGTTCATCTGCTGCGAGATAGGATATACCCTCTTGCTTGAGGCTGATGCCCGGGCTACTGGAGGATGTCATGGCCCTGGCCCCTGCAACGCTGGCACCCAGTACCATGTTTATAGCTGCAATCTCGCTCTCTGACTGGATAAAGACACCACCTGCCTCCGGCATCCTCTTGGCCATGTATTCTGTAAGCTCATTCTGGGGTGTAATGGGGTATCCGAAATAACAGGTGCAACCAGAAAGGATGGCTGCCTCGCCAAGGGCAGCATTGCCACTCATGAGTCTCTTCAATTCTTGAACACCTCTATAGCAACATCAGGGCAGACAAGGGCGCATGTGGCACACCCTGTGCAACCTTTTTCATGGGAAAAGGAGACGACAAAATACCCTTTCATATTTAGCCTGTCAGAGATGGAAAGGGATCCTTTGGGGCAGAACTCTACACACAGGGAACACCCCTTGCATCGTTCATCGTCTATCTTTACTGTTATCATCTGTTCCTTGACCTTCGTACCCTTGTCTGATAGCAAAACGCAAAAGAGTATATCAATTCCATGATGTTTGTCAAATTTTTTATCTATTGACAGGCAGGGATACTTTATTTATACTCCATTAAAAGCATTGTGGCATATTAGGGGCTTATATGAATATTTTGAAGATTTTTATCCTCCTTACGGTAATCTCTGCTATATCCATGGGCTGTTCATCCGTTTCAGTTAAAGATATAAAGGATATGGACCCGTTTTTGAGGGGTAAGACATCAGGATACGACAGTATAAAAATCCAGGGCACTGGTGTCATTTATTCAAACCTTGACGAAGATATAGCCTGCCCCTTGTCTTGATAGTCCCCATTGAAGGTATCATTTCTTATACAGGGTTTTAATGTAGCGGCAAGTAGATACAGGGTTATCCAGTATCTCCCCTTTTTAAAGGCCCGCCATATCCCTTATGAGGTACAGGAATTTCCTGCAGGGATAAAAGACTGGATCAGATACCTGAAGGGCCTTGAATCAGTGGATATTGTTTTTGTCCAGAGGAAACGTCTGCCCATCTATGTCCTTCTCTATCTAAGACAATTGAGGAAAAAGATTGTCTATGACTTTGATGATGCTGTCATGTTCAGAAACTCCCTTGCCCGAAATCCTTATTCGAGGAGGAGGCAGATGAGCTTCAAGAGGATGCTGGGATTTACAGACCTTGTTATTGCAGGCAATGGATTTCTCAAATCCGAGGCATCGAGATACCACAGGGATGTAAGGATACTGCCGACACCCATTGACGCCAGTAGATACAGTGAGAAGGAATACAGAGAAGGGGATTTTGTAAACATTGGCTGGATAGGTGACCACGGGAGTATCCATTATATGGAGAGCTATAAGGATGTATGGGAGGGGCTTGGCAAAAGATACAGGGATAAGGTGGCCCTTACCATAATATGCGATACATTCATAGAGACGAGAGATATAAAGCTGAACAGGGTTCAATGGAGATATGAGACAGAGATAGAGGAGCTAAAGAAGCTGGATATTGGTGTTATGCCCCTTTTTAATGATCTGTGGTCCATGGGCAAGTGTGGTTATAAGATTATCCAATATATGGGTGTGGGTGTTGTATCTGTGTGCACACCTGTTGGGATAAACAGGGATGTGGTAGAAAATGGTGTAAACGGTCTATGGGCAACTACAAAGGATGAATGGGTGGAATGCATATCCATGCTTGTGGATGATTACAGTTTAAGGGTTGATATGGGTAGAAAAGGTAGAGAAAAGGTCATGGGACATTATACTGTCCAGGTGTGTGCCCCCCTTCTGATGGATTGGCTGGAGGGGCTTTTATGAAGAGGATAGTATTTTTGACCCATGCCAACCCCCAGGGATACAGGATACAGCAGTATTTCCCATATCTTGCCAAAAGGGGTTTTGAGGTGGAGCTTATAACCACAAGGACAGTTTTTTTAAAGACCCTTCCTGCTATTCGCTCTGCCCATGCAGTTTACATACAGAGGCTCCTTTTTGACCCCATAAAATTTGCCCTGTTAAGGGCATCAGCAAAGAGGCTCATATATGATTTTGATGATGCAGTCATGTTCGGTTCAAGGGGTATAAGCCCAACAAGGGTAAGGAAGTTCAGGAATATGGTGTCAAGGGCTGATCTCGTTCTGGCAGGAAACCATTTCCTCCTTCAGGAGGCAAAAAAATACAGAAAAGATAATGTATTCTATGTCCCCACTGTTGTAGATATTAATGATTACCCTGTAAAGACCCATAATGAAAAGACGCAGGTGATTGCAGGCTGGATAGGGAGCGCATCTACCTTGAAATACCTTGATATTATAAGATTGCTTATCCTGGAGGAAAGACAGTCTATCTCAGGGGTGGTATTCAAGGTCATTGCCGACAGGGCACCGGAGATAAAAGGGGACATATTATTTGAGAGGTGGACAAAGGAAAGGGAAAAAGATGCGCTTTTGAGTCTTGATATAGGGGTTATGCCTCTATCGGATGATATATGGTCTAAAGGAAAGTGCGGTCTTAAACTCATCCAGTATATGGCAACTGGCCTACCCTCTGTTACACACCCGATAGGCGTCACAGAGGAGATGATAGAGGACGGTGTAAACGGTTTTCTAAGGTCAGATATACAGGGATGGAGGTCTGCAATAGAGGGGCTCTCCAGGGATGTGGACCTGAGAAGAAAAATGGGCATGGCAGCAAGGGAGGTGGCAGCGGACAGATACTCCCTCCATGTGTGGGGGCCAAGGGTAAGCGAGCTTATTGATAGCCTATGAAGCCTGTAAACATTAATGAAATAGATTGGTTTCTCCATGATCATGAAATGGCAGAATGCCTGAGGGATATTAAGCCCGGTGATATAAGCAGGAGGGGATATAAGGTCTTTTCTTTCAAGGGAGGGCAGTTTTTTCTAAAATCATTTAGAGAAAAAGGTCTCTCAGGTCTTATAAGGGGTAAGATAGCTCCCAGGGGGAAAAAGGAATATGATATGGGCAGAAGGCTCAGTGCACTGTCTATATTAACCCCTGCACCTAAAGGTTACGGGATAGCAAAGGCAGGCTCTTATATTATCCAGGAATTTATCCCAGGCATAAGCCTCCTCCATGGCCTTGAGATTTCAAGGGATAGGGAGGTGCTCATCAAAGGGCTTGCCCGGCTGCTTGCTAAGCTAAAGGCACATAAGATAAGACACAATGACCTCCACATTGAAAATATAATAATTTATAACGATGAGCTGTATCTTATAGACCTCCATAAGATGTCAGTAAAAAAGGTCTTTACCGAGGAGGACGAGCTATCCAATATATCCCATAGCCTTGCCATGGTCTATACAGGGATGACAGAGAAAGAGAAGGGTATTTTTTTTAAAGAGTATGGAAACGAGGGTATAAGGGAAAAGACAGAGGCTGCTATCCGTGCCATGAGGATAAGCTGGGTTGAGAAGAAAAAGGCCAGGGCCTTTGATGAGACATCCATCGTAGAAAAAAAGGGTAATATCCTTTATATGAAGGGTATGGATGCCATAGGAAATGGTGTATTTGTGGAGACCATGAAATCAGACAAGAAGACAGAGGTCTTAAGATACACCGACCATATAAGAAAACTGTACAGAAACCAGAGGAGGCTTAAAAAGGCCTGGCAGTCCAGTGTTGTTCTGGCATACATGGGTTTAAATATCACACCAAAGGTATACTTTTTTAACCCCCCTTCTTTTTTTTCTTGGGGTTTTATAGCCATGGAAGACCTTAAAGGGAAAGGGGAAGAACTGGACAGATTCCTGGATGGGGCATACTCAGATATGGGTATCTTTGAGAGACGTGTCTTTATTGACAGGCTTGCCAGCTTTTTCAAGGGTTTTTTGAGGATGGACATAATCCATATGGACCTGAAGGGATGCAATATCTTTGCTATAAAAGATAATGGCTTTCTCCTCCTTGACCTTGAGGACATTACATTCAGAGAGATGGACAGTAATACACTGGCAAGGATGCTCATCCAGCTCAATACAACAATCCCTGTAAAGGTTAGATATACAGACAGGATGAGGTTTTTTTTAAATATTACAGAGGGTCTAAGGTTAAATAGAAAGGATGTTGCCAGGGTGATAGCAAGGACCTCCCTGGAGATGGAGGTGGTCTACGAGGGTATGGGGGGGTTAAAAAGAGAGACTTTTAAGACTATGAGGTAACAGATAGGGGCCTCTTAAAAAAATACAGAGCTATTGCGAGTTGGTTTTAAAGGATAAACATAGGGTTTGAGATGACACTATCCATAGATGAAATAAAAGGTAAGATAAGGGCAACAAGGCTTTTAAAAGGATTAAAGGGTAAGGCCATAAAAGGCCATGCCTATCTTGTAGGGGGCTCTATAAGGGAGTTGTGTCTATCCGCCATACCAAAGGATTATGACTTTGTGCTCACCCATGGAGAAGATATTAGGGTATTCGAGGAGCTGGCAGGAAACCATTCCTTTGTCATAGGAAAAAAACCCATCCATACTTACAGGATTGTCAAGGATGATATAAACATGGACATCACTGTTATGGATACAACATTGGATGAGGATATAAAAAGGAGGGACTTTACCATAAATGCCATGGCCTATGACATAAAGAATGATGCCTTGATAGACATGGTAGGTGGGCTGGATGATATAGAAAAAAGGGTAATCAGGCATATCAGAAAGGAAAACCTCATTGATGACCCTTTGAGGATGCTGAAGGCAGTCCGTCACTTCGCCACCCTTGATGATTTTAAGATCCATGATGGGCTTATGGATGCCATTTTTGAACTCAAAGGTCATATAAAAAAGGTGGCACAGGAGAGGATAAAATACGAGCTCGATCAGATAATAGCTTCACAAAGAGGCTTTGATGCCATTAAGATAATGGAGTCTACAGGCCTGCTCTTTGAATTATTTCCCGAACTCTATGAGTTGAAAAAACTGGATGAGGAAAAGAGATTAAAGCTTGAGACACTGGGACACACTATAGATGGATTCAGATACCTTACCCAGTATAGCAGCATATACAGTGTTGATAAAAAGGGTATCCAGATGGTAGGTTATGCCCTTTTATTTCATGACCTGGGAAAGGCCCAGACATTCTCCTACGATGAGGACAAAAAGGCTGTCCATTTTTACTATCATGAACGGTTCTCTGAAGAGATGGCTACAGCCATCATGGAGAGGATGAGATTCAGTTCCCAGGAGATAAAGACGATAAAAACACTTATAAAAAACCATATGAGGATATTCCTTATAAGTAGCAATGATACAACGGAGAGGGCAATAAGGCGGGTTGTATTCAAGATGGGGGAACTTACTCCACTGCTTATTCTTTTGACTATATGCGATATGTATGGGAGTTCAGGGGGTGAGGACAATGAATCCACTGAACAGGTAAGGGCAGTTTGTGATGGCATATTTGAAGGCTTTAAAAAATGGCAGGAAGAGCCTCTTCCCAGGCTAATAAACGGATATGACCTCATGTCTATTGGGTTTAAAGAGGGTCCACCTGTGGGCAGGTGTCTCATGGAGATACAGGAGAGACAGGTATCCGGGGAGATAAGGGATAGGGATGATGCCATTGAGTATGCAAAAAAGTGGCTCACTCAATTACAAAAATAGATCTTATCAGTATTATCTTATAATTTTTTTGATTCCTGTCACTCTCTTACAGGTTACCATTGAAATCATCAATTTTATATATGAAATGAGCCCCATAATAATACACATTACATGTGGTAGGCTTGATTTATGCCAAGAGGAAAATCAGTAGAGCCAACAAATATATTGACTAATCAAATACAAAGGTGATATTTTTAAATAAGGAGAAGAAAGATGTTCGGTCTTGGAATGCCAGAGCTTATAGTAATAATGGTAATTGTCTTGATTATATTTGGTGCAGGTAAACTTGCAGATGTCGGGGGCGCCCTTGGTAAAGGCATAAAGAATTTTAAAAAGAGCATGAAGGAGCCTGACGCCATTGATGTGACCCCGAAATCAGAAAACGACAAAGATAAACCAATAGAACCGAAATAAGCCCTGCTTTTTAAACAATCAATCCTTTTTTATTTTGAAAAGATACCCCTACAATGGAAATCTTAAATGGTCTTGATTTCTCATCCATACTAAGGGCAAAACAATTGCTGGAAAAAGGCGGTGTTGTTGCCTTTCCCACTGAGACCGTCTATGGTCTCGGTGCAGATGCCTTAAATCCATATGCAGTGGCAAAGATTTTTGAGATAAAAAGAAGACCCAGATTTGACCCCCTCATAGTCCATATAGACAGGAGGGAATGGCTTGAGGAGTTATCATCAAATCTGCCGAAAAAGGCACTATTGCTCACCGAGAGATTCTGGCCCGGCCCACTTACCATAATCCTAAAAAAAAGACCCATCATCCCGGATATAGTTACAGCAGGTCTATCTACTGTTGGGATCAGGATGCCTGCACACCCTGTAGCACAGGAGCTGATAAGGAGCCTTAATAGACCCATTGCAGCCCCCAGTGCCAATCCTTTCGGCTATATAAGCCCTACAATGGCAGACCATGTAGCCCATATGCTAAAGGACAGGGTAGAGGTTATTTTAGACGGGGGCAAGAGCGTCTTTGGCATAGAATCAACCATAGTCTCATTTCTGGATGATAGTGTTTTTATCAACAGACACGGTGCCATAAGTGCAGAGGAGATATCCGATGTTATAGGGCCTGTCCTTGATGCAAAAGATAAAGGGGTTTGCGAATCCCCGGGTTCGCTCCCATACCACTATTCACCCCATAAACCCTTGAAGATTGTCAACTCACCCTTAGAGATAGCTACAGAAGATTCATCCTTTTTGTCTTTTAAAAGACCTTTAATAAGGGTTATCTCAAGATATGTGAGGATACTCTCTGAACAGGGTGACCTAAGGGAGGCAGCGGCAAATTTTTTCTCTTATCTTATTGAACTGGATAAAAAAGATGTGGGTATTATATACGCCGAGCGGATCCCAGAGAAGGGACTCGGAAAGGCAATAATGGAGAGATTGAAAAAGGCGTCAAAAAAACATACACACACAACCCTTTGATAATCAAAGGTGTTTGTGTTAATATAGTGAAATGGAAAAAACGACATCCCTTAATCTCAGGATCTTGATAGTTATTGAAAACATTAGAAATTTTTTTTGCATAACCCTTAGGCAAAATGCAAAAATTGCATTTATTATCAAGAGGTTATTGAGATACACCTACAATTTTTTCACATGTTTTCCACAAAAAATGTGGAAAACTAAAAAAAGCCCTTTATTTGTAAAGGCATATATTATACTCCTTATAGTGCTGGTTCTATCTGGATGCAGCTATTTTAAGGGGACAAAAAAACAGGATGAAAAGGGCATGGAAAACGCCTTAATATCTATGAACGAGGACCAGATTAGACAGAGATACGGAGAGCCTGATATGGTAAGCAAGACAACATCTGATACCATACTATGGACCTACAGGCCATCCTGGAAGATTATACCGGACAATAAGGACACCATGTATATAGAGTTTGATAAAGGAAGGGTAATAAAAGTCCTTAAGGTGAGGTGAGATATGCTTTGTGAAAAGTGTCAGGCTGAGATAGAGACAGTAACATGTAATAAATGCGGTGAGGCCATAATACCCATTGGTAATTATTGCTATCTATG
Organism: Deltaproteobacteria bacterium; assembly: GCA_029553295.1. GTDB lineage: Bacteria > Desulfobacterota > Syntrophorhabdia > Syntrophorhabdales > Syntrophorhabdaceae > DTOV01. The sequence continues at coordinate 44,242 of JAKPCK010000109.1, forward strand.
CGGGGCTGATTTGAGATTAAAAAGTAATGGAGAGGAAGGGGAAGATACAATAGACCTATCCAGCAGGATCCTCTGTAGCGACGGGACATGCATTGGTGTGGTAGAAAACGGGGTGTGCAAGCTATGCGGAAAGCCTTACATCCCGGAGACATAAAAAACACACGGGGATTTTGTCTTATAATACTTCTGGGGATTATCCTGTGCTCATGCACTATAATCAAGCAGTTTAATGTCTACTCACAGGATATGGAGGAGGGGAAGAGATACCTAAAAAATCATGATTATGAGAGGGCAAGGCATCATTTTCAAGGGGCAAAGGCCCAGCTAAGTTACTATCTTCCCCTTGTATATCTGGCTTATATAGACTACAAGACTGAAAGGATGGATGATGCCATAAGGTGGATTGAAGAGGCAGAGAAGATAAAGGTAGCAGATGAGCATAACTTAAGGCTTCTCGGTTATAAGGCATTAATATTATTGAAAAAGGATAAAACAAAGGGGATGAAGGCATTAAAGGATTACATAGAAAACTATGAACATCTCTATCCCCTTCCCACAATTACAGATATTGTGATGATGAAAGACAGCGGAGATATAGATATGGCAAGGCTCGAAAGGCTTGTCATAGAACAGATTGATTTCTATGAAAACGGCATAGAGGAACTATTTTACACAGGGACAGGTCCCTTTGAAGGGATATACGGAATAAGGGGAGATTTATAGAGAGATATGGGACTATTGGATAAGATAAAAAACGGACTTACAAAGACAAGGGAACAGCTTATTACCCGCATAGAATGGATAGTTCAGGGTAAGCCCTTAAATGAGGATTCATTTGACGAGATAGAAGAGGCCCTGATTTTAGCGGATGCAGGGATTGAGACCGCAGAGATACTCATGACAAGGCTCAAGGAAAGGTGGAAGAGGGGTCATATAAAGACTACAGAGGACATAAAGAGGTGCATGGCAGAGGAGATAGAAAAGATACTCAAACCTGTTGAGTCACCCATGCCTATGGATGGTAAAAGGCCGTTCATAATATTGACGCTTGGTGTAAACGGGGTAGGAAAGACCACAACTATTGCAAAGATAGCAAAGATATTCTGTGATAATGGTAAATCTGTGCTCCTCGGTGCATGCGATACATTCAGGGCAGCAGCCATTGAACAGCTCGAGGTGTGGGCAAAGAGGCTTAATATAGATGTTGTTAAACATAAAGAGGGTTCAGACCCCGCTGCTGTGGCATACGATTCAGTAAAGGCCTCTCTGGCAAGGGGTGTTGATGTATTGATCCTTGATACAGCAGGTAGGCTCCATACAAAGACTAATCTCATGGAGGAGATGAAGAAGATAAAGAGGGTAGTGAGCAAGGAGATAGATGGGGCACCTCAGGAGATACTCCTTGTTGTGGATGCCACCAATGGTCAGAATGCCATTATCCAGGCCAAGACATTCAATGATGCATTAAATGTCACAGGCCTTGTAATAACAAAACTTGACGGCACTGCAAAGGGTGGGTTTATACTGCCCATTGCCCATAGCCTCAAGATACCCATAAGATACATAGGGGTAGGAGAAAAATTTGATGACCTGATCCCCTTTACTGCCAGCTATTTCTCCCATGCCATGCTTGAAAATGGATAGCATCTCTCAAAAGATGCGTGTTTTTTTTAAAAAAGAGGATTTGCTCAGGCTTATTCTCATTCTGTTTTTTGTTACCCTGCTGGGTTATCCCCGAGCCCCATATGCCTGCACTGTGTGGGCGGTAGCTGGAGAAAAGGCAGATATAAAGGGGACGATTATTGGAAAAAATAGGGACAACTCCCCTCACCTTATAACACGGATGAATTTTGTATCCCCTGAAAAAGGCCATAAGATATTCGGACTCTTTGATATAGAGGCAGACGGCTATATTATAGGGGGGATAAATGACAAAGGCCTTGCTGTATTCAATGCCTCAGCAATGGGTGTCCCAAAGGAAAAAAGGCATGTGGCTACCGAGGATTTTACAGAGAGGCTATTGAAAACCTTTAACTCTGTAGATGATGTCCTGAAGAACCAAGATATGCTTTCCAGGAGTCACCCAGCCCTTTATATGCTTGCAGACCCATTCTTGATAGCCATGATAGAGGTGGCGCCGGAAGGCAGGATTGCAGTAAAAAAAACAGACAGCGGTGTATTGGCATTCACAAACCATTATATTGACACGGGTTTATCAGGGGAGAACAAGAATAGTACACCAGGTAGCAAAGAGAGGTTAAGGCGGATAGGCCATCTATTGTCCTTGAAAAATAAGGCTTTTAGCATAGAAGACTTTATTGCCATAAGTGAGGACAGGGGTGGTGGGCCTGACTACTCCATATGGAGGACAGGCAGCTCACCAGAGAAGGTGCGTACCCTTGGAAGCCTTATTATTGCCATCCCTGTTACAGGTCTACCGGAGGTTTATATAAAACTTGCCAATCCTGGGGAGGAAAATATTGTATTCAGGGGCAGACTGGATTTCTCCAGGATGACAATTCAACCCTGATTTTCAAAGATAAGTTTCCTGTCAATGAGAGGAGACAACCATCCATTTATTAATGCTTGAAACTTAAAACAATGTATAATAACATAAAGACATGATCTATAAACCCTGCCTCTAAACTGATTTTTTGGGATTATGTTTAGCCTGCGGCTAAAGAGGTGTGGTCAAATAAAGCTGGAGGTAGAAAAAATGACCCATAAAGATTTTGGAAACTATGCAGGCAAGAGAAAGGACAGTGAATTAAATCAAAAGATTGCCGCCCGTGTCAAGGAAAAGGCTAAAAATAACAGGATATCATGCGTCAATGCCCACAGCATATCAACCCAGATGAACATAAACCCTGATGAAGTGGGCAAGACCATTGACCTCCTTGAAATCAGGATAATCGAATGTCAGCTAGGGCTTTTCGGGTATGAAAACAAGAAAAATATACCTGTTCTTTCAGAGGCAATAAACCCGGAGATTGAATCAGCCATTGCGTCATCCCTTGTTGACGGACGCCTGCCCTGTTTATCTGCATGGAATATATCGAAGAGATTCAATATTTCAAAACCTATTGTTACGGCAATATGTGAGGCAAAAAAGATAAAGATAAGCTCATGCCAGCTCGGCGCATTCAAGTAAAAAAAGAGTGGAGACTATAGGCTAAAGATTTTAACAATTTTAATAATGAGATACCTGTAAAAGGAGTATCCATGAAAAACCATATTAGAAAAATCATCCCCTTTCTTTTGGTTGTAATCTTTACCCTCAGTTACAGACCCCTTTTTGCCTTGCCATCGAGTATAGTAGAAGCCGAAGGCTATGCCTGTATGGGTGAGGACAGGACAAAGAGACAGACAGAGGAGGTGGCCCTTCAGGATGCAAAGAAAAGGGCTATTGAACAGGTATCAACCTATATACAGGCTGAGACGCAGGTGAAGGACTTTGCAGTGCAGAAGGATATTGTAAATGCCTATTCCAATGCAAGGGTAAGGATAATCGATGCAAAAGGAAAATGGGATAGTGAACCCCCAAAGGTTGGAGACTGCTACAGGAACAAAATAAAGGCAGAGGTCATTCCTGATGAGGAGGCAATGAAGAGGGTATCTCAGAAAAAGCTCCTGGATGACCCTACTGCACCCCTTCATGTTCAGGTGTGGACAGAAAAGAAAGAATACAAATCCGGGGAGAGGATAAAGATCTATATGAAAGGCAACAAGCCCTTTTATGCCAGATTAATTTACAGGCAGGTTGATGGCAGTCTTATCCAGATACTGCCAAACCCATACAGAAAGGAAAACTATTTTCAGGGCGGGGTATTATATGAGATACCATCAGGCCCGGACAGGTTTGACCTTGAGGTAACACCACCTTTTGGAGAAGAAAACGTTATCCTTTATGCAAGCACAAACGAATTGGGTGAGATTGATCTTGAGCAGGCAGGCGGTGTGTATATTGTAAAGACTCTTTCAAAGGATATTGGGGAAAAGACAAGAGGTATTAAAATAGTGGGCAAGGCAGATAAAACTGCCGGAGAGTTTGTAGAAAGTGATGTGACGGTGGTAACAAAAGGCAACATGAAGTAAAACCATCAATTTATTCTGAATTACCAATAGATATAGTGTGTAAGGAATAAAAAACACGATGAATAAAAGACTGTTTTTTAAAACAATAATTTTCTATTTTAGCTTAATCTTGTTTGTGTTTTGTACCGCTCTTTTTGCCCAGCCAAAGAGTGAGGCAGAAAGATTATGGGAACTGGGAGAAAAGGCATATAATGGAGGCAGGTATAAAGAAGCAATTATTTTTTATGAAAAGTCACTGTCTTTGTGCGGTAAAGATAATGAATGTACTTCTTCAAATCTCAACGGTATAGGCACTTCTTATGAGGCGCTGGGAGATGATCTAAAGGCGCTTTCTTATTATGAAAGGGCATTGAATATTTCTCGAAAAACTAATAACAAAGATATTCTTGCCACAACACTTTTCAATGTTGGAGCAGTTTATTATCGTCAGGCAATAGATTACGAAAAGGCCTATACCTATCTTGATGAATCATCAAGGCTTTTTAAGGAACTTAATGATAAAAATAGTCTTGGTATTGTGTTACATTATCTAGGAAAGGTCTCTTCTCTCCTCGGAAAATACGAAAAGGCATTACAGAGTTTTAATGAAACATTAAAGATTGTAAAGGAACAGGGAAATCAAAAGGCAATTGGCGCTAATCTTGCAAATATCGGAAGGGTTTATTCAAAACTTGGGCAATACGAAAAGTCAATTTCTTATTATGATGATGCGTTAAGAGTTGCAAGACAGGCAAAAGACTATGAAGGCATTTCTATAATATTAAGGGATTTAGGCGATGCTTATTCAGCACTCTATAAATTAGATAAAGCTCTTTCTAATTATTTGGAAGCACTGAACATACAAAAAAGTAATAATTTTCAAGGTGAATTGCAAATTACATACAATAATCTCGGGGCATTTTATTCTGACCTAAATCAATACGAAAAGGCTCTTTCAAATTATGAACAGGCACTTAAATTAGCAACGGAGAAAAATGACAAACCAATAATTGCAACCACGATGAATAATATAGGCCATGTATATGCAAAAATGGGCAGGTCAGATAAGGCTATTATGTATTATGAGCGATCTCTTGAGATTGAAAGGAAACTGAAAAGACTGTCCTCTCTCAGTTATGTTTTGAATAACATAGGTATGGAGTTTTTAAGAGTAGGAAAATACAATGATGCCCTAAGATACCTCCAGGAGGCCCTTGAAATTGATAAAAAATTGAATAATCCCCATCTAATGGAAATAAGGCTTAATAATATCGGTGCTGTATATCTAAGACAGAAAAAATTAAAAGAAGCAGAAAATATATTCCTTGAGAGAAGAAAACTTGAGGCAAGGATTAAACCTAATAGACTTCTTCATCCAGGACTAATAGAAGTATATCTTCTAACAGGCAGATATGATGATGCCTTAAGGCTTGCCAAGGAAATACCACCTTCCTGGAGAGACAATCCAAATAGACACATCGAGTATTACACCCAGGTTGGGTTGGCGTTGAAAGGCAAAGGGGCTTTACAGGAATCAGCAATGAACTTAATGAATGCTATCAATTTAGTTGAAGATATGAGACAGTCCATAGTAGAAAAAGGACAATTTTTTGCAGGTGGTGGCTATTATGGGAGACTCATACCATACAGGGCTATTACATCTGTCTTGGCCGAGATGGCTGAAAAAGGATCTAATCTTACTCCTGGAAGTAGAATAACTTTTGACCCGGGTGCTTCATCATGGCAGGTTCGCGCAAGAAGAAGCGCTTTTAACTTCTCGTCTTTTGGTCAGAATTCCGCATCTGCTGCATTTTATTTTGCCGAGCTGACAAAGGCAAGAACACTTCTTGAGGCAATGGCAGGGGCTGCGAGAAAGACAACATCTGAAGAAATACCGAAGAATTTAAAAGAAGCAGAGGATAGAATCCTTCAGGAGCTTTCAAATATTGACAGCGGTTGGGACAGTGCATTGAAAAAAGGTGAGCAGGCAGTAAAAGAAATTCAGCAAAGAAGGGAAGGGCTTAAAAAACAACTTGACGAATTAATAGAGGTATTGAGGAAAAATTATCCAAGATATGCAGCACTTCATTATCCATTGCCTGTCAAGGCAGAAGATTTGCCGTTGAGACAGGGTGAGGTTTTGTTTGAATATGCAGTCACCGACGATGCAACCTATGTTTTTGTGTTAAAGAAGGGCGGAGTAAAAAGACTCATTAAAATACCATTAACGAGGGAATCCCTTGAAGAATCGGTAAAATCATTTATTGAACCCATGAATATAAAAAAGCCAGAAAAATTTTCAACAGATTTGGCAAAAAAGTTGTATGAAACTCTCCTTTCCGAACCATTAAAAGAGGTGAAAGAAGGCGAAAGTATAATCATAGTGCCTGATGGAATTTTGGGGTTATTGCCTTTTGAGGCACTCATTATAAAAGAAGGATCAGGCATTAAAGATAGTATTTATATGGCCGATAAATACACAATCGCATATTATCATTCGGCAACCATTATGGCGCTACAGAGAATTTTAAAAGAAACACCGCAAGAAAAGACTCTTTTCGCATTGGGTAATCCAGTTTTCACCAGAGATGACCCAAGGTACATTGCATGGACACAGGGAAAAAAGGTAATGCAGTTTCCAGATCTTAATCAGTATGCATTCAGGGGTCTTGCAATTAAGGCAAAATGGGGTGCAGTAATAGATAATGACCGTAAAGAAAAGATGATAGAATTTCCACCTCTACCGGAGACAGAAGAGGAAGTAAGAAAGATAGCAGATATAATGGGGATAAAACCTGAGCCACCACAGGTTTTACTTTTTGTAATGGCAAACGAAACAAACCTAAAAAATGCAGGTCTTGAAAAATATAGATACATCCATCTTGCAACACATGCATCTCTGCCTGGAATGGTGCAGGGAATTAATGAGCCATTTATTCTTCTTTCGCAGGTTGAAAATAGAGGTGATGATGGATTTTTGACATTAAGTGAAGTAACCAATATGAAACTTAATGCAGATATGGTTGTATTATCTGCATGTGTTACTGGAGTTGGAAAAGAAGTTGAAGGGGAAGGGGTTGTAAATTTTGCAAGGGCATTTCAGCAGGCAGGGGCAAAATCAGTTGTGGTAAGTCTGTGGGAGGTGGCAAGTGAACCTGCGGTAGAATATATGAAAATTTTTTATAGCCATTTAAAATCTGGCAAAAAACGGGCAGAAGCGCTGCAGTTAACACGGGGTGAGATAAAGATGAAATATCCAAACCCATTTTATTGGGCGGTGTTTATCATACACGGCGAATCATAATGAATATGTTTGACTCATCTTTGATGCTTAACGAGTAAAATTCTGAGAATTTTTATAATTAATTGTAAACGGCATGTTGCCCAAACTGTAATTGCTATGGTGTATAGATATCTCCAAATCTATTATTTGTTTAAACCAAATGCCATGGCATTTAACCTTAAAAAAAGCAGCACTTATGATGAAATCACAGGAATGGTTTATAAAAAGAGGTCATAAAAGCACATATGAGATATTAAACACCTCCATATATGGGCTGTAATAACAAAAATAATGCTAATCAAACAGGTTGTGAAGGGAAAAATCATGGGTAATAGGGATTATGGGTAAGAGAATAAGCCCAATATGGCTATTGCCTACAAGGCATGAATACATGGAGGTATTTTCATAGGCCGCTGTATCTCCTCCTGGGATCAAATATATCCCTCAGTCCCTCGCCCAGGAGATTATAACCCATAACAGTAAGGAATATGGCAAGGCCTGGATAGAGACTAAGCCACCAGGCCACCTCTATATTGTCCTTTGCCTGGGTGAGGATATTTCCCCAGCTTGGTGTAGGCGGCTGGACACCTATACCAAGAAAGCTCAGTGCAGATTCTGTGAGTATTGCACCGCCTATACCAAGGGTAGCCACCACATATACAGGCGTCAGTGAATTGGGAAGGACATGGTTGAATATAATCCTTTTTTCTGTAAAACCCTGGGCCTTTGCAGCAAGGACAAACTCCTTGTTTTTTATGCTCAGTATCTCTGCCCTGACAAGACGGGCTATACCCATCCAGTTTGTAAGACCTATTACTATCATGATATTCCAGATGCTCGGCTCAAGAAGGGCAATAACCGCCAGTATAAGAAAGAATGTGGGGAAGCACATCATCAAATCCACAAACCTCATAAAGACCTCGTCTATCATACCGCCGTAATACCCTGAAATTGCCCCTATTACAATACCTATCATAACCGCGATGCCTATTGATACAAAACCTACAAGTAGGGATATCCTGCTCCCATACATGACCCTTGAAAATACATCCCTCCCTAGGGTATCGGTCCCAAAGGGATGGGCAATAGAAGGCGGGGATAGTATTTGTTTCATATCAGGCTCCACAGGGTTGTGTGGCGATATGATAGGTGCAAGGAGTGCACTCAGAAACATGGGGATAAGTATAATGAGCCCGATTAAGGCAAGTTTGTGTCTTATTATGTTTCTTATCATACCCATGATGTATTATATCCCGGCCAAAAGTCCTATAAAATCAACGGATAAGTCCTTTGCAAGACCCTCCAAAGGTCTTGAAATCCGTGGAAGATGAATTCAACTGGCTACCAATCCCGCTAAAGCAGGAGGGGTGTGACCCAGAGTCTGGAGACCTTTTTCAGAGGTCTCCAGATATTACAAACCAGCAAAATTCATTTTGCCTCAGATAGTGCCCATGCAACAAAGAGTGTTGTCTGTGTATTCTTTTTGGGAACCTTGTTGAACTGCATGGGCGTGTTGCTTGTAAATGAACCATCTGGATGCTGGACACCCAAGAGGTATCCTGCAGCCTTATCTATAATATCCTTTTTTTCTTTTAACCTTGTCAGGGCCATAATAACATATGCAGTAACCTCAGGGTCTTCAGGTGCATTCTTTTGAACCATAGCAAATCCCCCTGATGGCCTCTGTGCCTTTATAAGCCATTCTACAGCATCCTGAACAAATGGTGTAGATGGCGCCACACCATGGTATAGAAGTGCCCTTACAGCCCATGCTGTACTGAAGGCAAGGGATGGCGAGCCTTTTGGCAGGCCATAGCCCCCATCAGGATTCTGACAACCCATAAGCCAGTCCAGGGCCTGACGGACTGCCGGGTCCTTTCTGTCATAGCCTGCCTCTTTAAAGGCAGTAAGGACTACTGCAGTAAATACAGTCAGCGGCACCCCTTCTTTGCCTATCCTCCTGAAACCACCTGCCTCATCCTGGACACTTCTTAGGTATTGTATACCTTTTTTTATTGCCTCCTCACCTCTGCCTGCCTCCTTGAGGGCGATGATTGCAAATGCTGTGTGGGCTGTATTATTATTCCAGCTACCATCAGGCCTCTGGTCTTTCAGTATAAAATCTACCCCTTTTTCTGCCATGTCATTGTGGACATTGTTCATCTTAAGGACCTTTACTGCCCAGCTTGTAGGTTCTGCCTCTGGGGGGAATTCACCCTTAAGCCTTGACCATGCGCCATTTTCGCTTTGCACTGAGATAATATGTCCTATTGCCTTAGTTTTAACATCCTGAGACTGGGAAAAGGCAATAAGCGGAAATAGGACAAAGATAAATAGTAGGAATAAAGCATTTTTTTTCATTAAACACCCCCTATTTTGTTTTATGCATAAATATTACATTCAAAATAGCTGAGGTGTCAAATTCAATTATTAAGACCTTATATCTGTAGCCATCCCTTAGGTCTCTTTATCATTGACTTTGTCTCTATCGGGTTATACTATAAGGCACTGTATGGGGACATCAAAGCATATAAAAAAGACATTTATAACAGGCCTTTTTATCCTGATACCCCTTGTTACAACCATCTATATCATCTATTTTATTGTATCCTCTATAGATTCTATTGCATCGCCTCTAATAAGAAACATTACACTCCATGTAACAGGTAAGGAAATATATGTCCCCGGGACAGGTTTTGTCATATTTATTATTATTACATATCTGACAGGTATACTGGCATCAAACTATTTTGGCAAAAAGATTCTATTTTATGGTGAGCTTATCCTGAAAAAGATACCCTTTGTCAAAGGCATTTATTCCTCTGTCAAGGATATAGTCCATACATTTTCTTCAGAGAATACCCGTTCCTTCAAAGAGGTGGTTCTTGTGGAGGTGCCAGCAGGCAAGAGATATTTCATAGGTTTTGTTACAAGGCACATAAAGACTGCTGACGAAAAAAACCTGTGCTCTGTCTTTATACCCACAACACCTAACCCGACCTCAGGTTTTTTAATCCTTGCAAAGGAGGATGAGTTGATATTCCTTGATATGTCCGTAGAGGATGCCCTAAAGCATATAATCTCCCTTGGGCTTACCCAATCTGAGCTATTATGGAAAGAGAAAAAACCGTTGTAATATTAAAGGCTATAAAGAGGCTCACAATAAAGGCCCTTTTAGCTGTTGTTTTATCAGGTATATTCAGTTTTATATTCTCAAAATCCATACTCATAAGGCTTTTAAAGAATACGAATATGAAGGTCTACTATTATACCCTTCCAGAGGTATTTTTTTCCTCTGTAGAGCTTTCCCTTTTTTCAGGGTTATTCTTTGCCATGCCTGCTATTGTAGTAATAATCTGGCGGGAGTTACATGGTATTATGAAACTAAAGACAATAGAGGGTTTTGCCTTCTCTATATTTACCATCTTACTGTTTTATCTCGGCGGTTTTTTTTGCTATTTTGTTGTCCTGCCGTCAGGTATCCAGTTTCTTGTGGGCTATGAGAATGAGATGTTAAAGGCAATGATATCTGTTGAGAAATTTATCACCTTTTCTGCTACCATGATATTTGCATTTGGGGTGACATTTGAGATACCAATAATACTCCTTCTGTTAAGCAAAAAGGGTATATTAAGGTCACAGACCCTAACAAAGACAAGGAGGTTCGCCATACTTTTTATAACCATAGCCTCGGCGATTATAACTCCTACACCGGATGTCTACAATATGATGCTCCTTGCTGTGCCCACTTATTTTCTCTTTGAGGTAGGCATACTCCTTATGAAGATCAACGAGAGGAGACAAAAACATTGTTGACCGGAAGGGATTAATAAATTATAAAATGGGTAGCAGAATTGTTTATCTAAATAGGACATGGAAGTATACATAGAAAAATTTGGCTATATAGGTATATTCATAGGGACTTTCCTGGAGGGAGAGACCACGGTGCTCTTGGGTGGTATACTCTCAAAACTGGGATACATGGATATATACAAGGTATTTTTGTTTGCCTTCTTAGGGACATTTGCCGGTGATTTCACATTTTTTTCCCTTGGTAAAAAATTCGGTAGGAATATAATAGACAGATACGAATTCCTCTCCAGCAAGGTGCCCATAGCAGATAAGATAATAAAAAAACACGGTAATTTTATAATATTCATAATCAGGTTTCTTGTGGGGATAAGGGCGGTGGTCTTGCTCCTCCTCGGTTGCACAAATATCAGGGTAAGCAAATTCCTTTTCTTCAGTATTGCCAACTCTGTGCTCTGGAGTATAGTTGTCTCTATTATAGGCTATGTGTTTGGCAATGTTGTATATATCTTTGTCAAGGACATGAAGCAGTATGAGTGGCATATAATATCTGCCATTATTGTTGTGATACTGATTATAATACTCATATACAGACGCATTGTGGAGAAAAAGGAGAAGTCATATGCAGATAGATGAAAAAACATTGAGGGAATTGAGAAAAAAGATTGACATAGAGATAAATAAGAAGGAGATAGAGATAATACAGCATTGGATGAGAGAGATAGAGGCCATATACAAAAAGAGATACGAAAATATGGGTTCTATGCAGGTAGAATTAAAATCCCTTTTGGAGAGGATGAACAATAGGATAACCATGCTGAATATATTAATAAAGGAATCAAGGTGATAAGAGGGAAAAAAACAGGGGACTCCATAACCCGTCTCTTCAATCATGTTGTATTTTTAATCCTGAGTTCAATATTTATATTATTTATTGTCCTGCCTTTGTTTACCGTAGATCTGTTTGCCCAGACACCCCCAAAAAGGACAAATGGTATTGAGAAGAGGCTGTCAGAACTGGAGAAAGAGGTCTTAAGGTTAAAAAAGGAGACAGACTTTTATAACCTCTCTAATCTCCCTGATAACCTCATCCTCTGTGACAAGAAGATACCCTTGCAGAGGGATGATATAAGGGAGAGGTTTGAGAGGGAGATACTCCAGTTTCTTGAGAACAAAGGGCTCCTCGTTATATTGATAAAGAGGTATTATAAATATCAAGGCCTGATAAATGAGGAGATAAAGAGGCTTTCTATGCCCCCCGACCTTGTATTTCTCGTCATTGCAGAGAGTTATCTGAATCCGAGGGCACTCTCAAAGGCCAATGCAGCAGGTCTATGGCAGTTTATAAAGGAAACAGGGAAAAAAGAGGGGCTTTATATAGATGACACTGTAGATGAGAGGTATAACCTCAAGAGGGCAACAAGGTCTGCCCTTAACCATCTTAAGAAACTAAATGAAGAGTTTAATGACTGGCTTATAGCCATGGCCGCATACAATGCAGGGGCAGGGAGGTTAAGGGAGGCAATAGCCAACCAGAATACAAGGGATTTCTTTGATCTTTTTCTACCGGAGGAGACGGAGAGATATATCTTCAGGATTATCTCCCTTAAAGAGGTAATACTCAACCGTGAAAGATACGGCATAAGAATTGACGAAAAGACCTTTTATAAACCTGTAGGATTGAAAGAGGTAGTCATCGAGACAAGTAAGGAGATGCATATAACAGTCCTTTCAGAGTCTATGGCACTGCCTTTTAAGACCTTCAGGGATTATAATCTCCATTTAAGGAGATACAGATTGCCAAAAGGGGTATACAGTGTCAATGTGCCCACAGAAAAGCAGGCCTTATTTATTAAAAACCTCAATAATTACCCATATATAAGGGTAATACGTGAAAAATAGAACAATCTGTTAAATTTATTACCCAAAAATCCCATTTTTTTGGCCGCTACCACCCCCGCTAACCAAAATTTTGATGTTAAAAAAGACTAATGATTTCAATTAATTAAAAAATTTAGTGAAAAAAATAACAAACTCTGCTTTTTTATGTTGACAAGGGCATATCAAATATTGAATATCTATTTACGTTACCATGGAAACTATTATAGAATTTTCATATGTAGTGGTTTTCGCAATAGTAGCTATCTTATTCACCATTGCCCCGGTTATCATATCAAGGCTCATTGCACCCAGAACCATTGGTGATAAGACATTCACCACATATGAATGCGGTATACAGCCTTTCGGGAGTGCATGGACAAGGCATACAATTGTCTATTACACATATGCCCTGATATTTATAGCATTTGATGTAGATATATTATATCTCTTCCCTGTTGCATTAAGTTATACAAAAGGTAGCAATATCAAAGAGTTTTATTCCCTGCTTGCCTTTGTATTAATCCTTGTGCTTGCAATTATATATGCCTGGGGAAAGGGGGTTTTCACCTGGAAACGAAAGAACCTATAATAAAACTTGCTGTTGCTGAAAAGTTTTTGAACCTCGCAAGGGCAAATTCTATCTGGCCTATGACATTCGGTCTTGCCTGCTGTGCCATAGAGATGATGGCAGGTGCTATGGCAAGGTTTGATATAGCCCGTTTTGGCGCTGAGGTATTCAGACCCAGTCCAAGACAGGCTGACCTGATGATTGTTAATGGGACTGTCACAAAGAAGATGGCACCAACAGTAGTGACGCTTTACGAACAGATGCCATCCCCTAAATGGGTAATTGCCATGGGAAATTGTGCCATATCAGGCGGCCCTTTTGCATTCAAGGGGCAGTACAACATCATAGAGGGTATAGACAAGCTTATACCTGTTGATGTCTATGTGCCCGGATGCCCACCGAGACCGGAGGCCCTCCTTGAGGGGCTTATGAAACTGGAGGAGAAGATTACAGGGACGAGACGCTTCCCTGTGCCAGAGCAGAGATGGTAAGAGAGATTTCAGATAGATTCAAGGAAAAGTTTCCATCCATAGAGCCTAAAGAGATTCCTTATGAACAGAGGGGCTATCACCTTTTCATAGAGGCTGAGAAGAACAATATAGTTGATATTGCCGGATTCTTCCGCAACGAGGGTTTCTATCTTGCAGACCTGTGCTGTGTAGACTATGTAGACTACCTGGAGCTCGTATATTTTTTTAACAACCACAACAAACTCTGCCGTATTAAAGTCACGGTAAAGACAGACCCGGATAAACCATCAGCACCGACCATATCCCATATATATAACATGGCACACTGGTATGAAAGGGAGATACACGAGTTCTTCGGCGTATTCTTTGAAGGGCACCCCTTTATGGTCTACCTCTTCCTCCACGACGGTATTGACCACTATCCATTAAGGAAGAAAAATGTCCCTGTCCCGGAATGGGATAGACAGATCCTCAACTCCTTCAGGCCTGAAGAGCAGGAGGATGGGTTTTTCCTCAACCTTGGTCCCCAGCACCCAAGCACACACGGTGTGCTCCGCGTGGTAGTCAAGATGAACGGTGAGTATATGCTCAGCGCAGAGCCTGTCCTTGGCTACCTCCACAGGATGCACGAGAAGATGGCAGAGAACAGGACATATCAGCAGTTTCTCCCCAATGCTGCGAGGATGGACTATCTGGGTGCACTGAACTTCAACCTGGGATATGTGGCAACCGTTGAGAAGCTCTGCGGCATAGAGGCACCAGAGAGGGCACAGTATATCAGGACCATAACATGCGAGCTCAACAGGATATCAAGCCATCTACTCTGGTTTGGCGCATTTGTTGCAGACCTCGGAGGCCTCACACCATTCCTTTACACCTTCGATGACAGGGAAAATATACTGGATATCCTTGAGGCCACAGCAGGCTCAAGGCTTACGTATTCCTATTTCCGTTTCGGAGGACTTTACAACGATTTAGACGAAAATTTCGTAGATGCAGTTAAACAGTTTATTACAAGGCTCAGAAGCCGCTTTAGCATGTATGAAAACCTTGTAACAGGCAATGTAATCTTTATAAACAGGGTTAAAAACATAGGTGTAATGGATAAGGGCTATCCAATAAGATATGGTTGTTCCGGGCCTGTAATAAGAAGCACAGGCATCCCTTTTGATATAAGAAGGCACGAACCCTATGCAGTATACGACAGGATAGACTTCAGGATACCTACAGGGACCACAGGGGACAACATGGACAGGTATCTTGTCCGTATACAGGAGATGGAAATAAGCCTCGACATTATAGAAAAGGCACTTAAGGACCTGCCTGCAGGGCCATATAAGGCAGAGAAGATACCCAAGAAACTAAAACCACCTAAAGGTGATATATACCATACCATAGAATCTCCAAGGGGCGAACTGGGTGTCTATATTGTAAGCGATGAGAGCGATGTCCCATACAGGATGAGGTGGAGGGTACCTTCATACTCGAACCTGATGACATTCCCAGAGCTTGCCAGGGGGTCACTTATTGCAGATGCCATTGCTACCCTTGGTAGCTATGACCTGGTTATACCTGAGATAGATAGATGAGATTGAGGAGAGAGATACCTTGTGTGATTTAGCAGCCATAATAAATATAATAGGTAAAGAGACAGCGAGATTAATCCTCGGGCTTATAGGTGTCCTTATTGTTGTGGTTGTAAATGCCCTTGTCCTCACATGGGTTGAGCGTAAGGTGAGCGGTCATATGCAGAAGAGGATAGGGCCGAAAGAGGTGGGCCCATACGGCCTTATACAGCCCTTTGCAGACGGTCTAAAACTTTTGGGTAAGGAACTCCTCACCCCTGCCAATGTGGATAAACCCCTTTATTACCTTGCCCCTGTTATCGTGTTCATCCCTGTCCTTGTGTCTTTTATCGTTATACCCTTTGATGGTTTCCTGCAGGTCAAGGATATAAATGTGGGTATCCTTGTGATTCTTGCATTCTCGTCTCTTTCAGTACTGTCCATACTCATTGCAGGATGGGGTTCCAATAATAAATACTCCCTCATAGGTGCCACAAGGAGCGTGGCCCAGAATATAGCCTATGAGATACCGCTTCTCCTTTCACTACTCCCGGTGGCATTTATGGCTAACTCACTCTCCCTCAGAGATATTGTCGAGGTGCAGAGGCAGGGCTGGTTTGTATGGAGATGGCAGTTCTTTGCATTTCTCATATACTTTATAGCAGCCACTGCAGAGACAAACAGGACGCCCTTTGACCTCCCAGAGGCAGAGAGTGAGCTTGTTGCAGGGTTCCATACAGAGTATTCAGGGATGCGGTTTGCCCTTTTCTTCCTTGCTGAATATACGAACATCTTTATAGCCAGTGCCATTGCAACAACATTTTTCCTCGGCGGTTATCTTGGGCCAGTGTTGCCAGGCATTGTGTGGTTTTTTATAAAGACATACTTCCTTGTATTTGTGATTATGTGGTTCAGGTGGACATTCCCCCGTGTCCGTTTTGACCAGCTACTTAATTTTTCATGGAAGATCCTTATACCTGTAGCCTTTGCAAACCTTATTCTAACTGGAGGGATATTAAAACTATGAGGGGATGGCAATGGTAAAGGACGTAATAATAGGGGCTATCTCTCTTATTAAGGGTATGGGGGTGACCATAAAGGCATTCTTCAGCCCTGTTGTTACTGTCCAGTATCCAAGAGAGACCATAAATATCACACCACGCTTCAGGGGACACACAAAACTCGTTGCTGACCCTGAAGACCCTGAAAAGACAAGCTGTATAGTCTGCGGGATGTGCGAGAGGAACTGCCCATCCAACTCCATTAAGGTGGAGGGTGAAAAGAAAGAGGGGGAAAAGAAGAAGACCTTGAAGAGATATATATTAAATTTCACAACATGCAGTCACTGCGGACTCTGTGTAGAGACATGCCCTGTGGACGCCCTTGCCTTCTCTGCTGATTATAACCCTGCGGACTTCAAGAAAGAGACTTTTTACTACGATCTAATGCTTGAGTTTGAGAAGAGGAAGAAGAGATAATGCATTTAGCTGATGTGGTATTTATCATCATTTTATTGATTACAATGGCCGGGGCACTGATAACAGTCCTATCGGGATCAATAATCTATGCCCTTATGGGTCTTATTGCAACTATGTTCGGCATTGCAGGTATGTATGTATATCTCAACGCACCTTTTATAGCCATGATGCAGATACTTATCTATGTAGGTGCTATTTCAATTCTCATAGCCTTTGCCATCATGCTTGCAGGTCCCATGTTCAAAAGACCAAAGGAGTGGACAAAACCTGTCAAGTTCATATCCGGTGCCATAGCTGCCATAGTCTCTTTTGTCTTGTTTTTCACAGTGGTGATGAGGACAGAGTGGTCAGGCATCAAGGCAGCAGAAGCAAATATGACAACAAAGGATATAGGCAGGGCGCTCTTTGATAGATTTATGCTGCCCTTTGAACTTATCTCTCTTTTGATAGTTGTTAGCATCATTGGTGCAATTATGCTTGCACTTTATTCGAGGAAGGAAAAATGACAGGGTATATATTCAACAATCTGCATATCTATCTGTTTCTGGCCTTGTTTCTTATGTGCTGTGGCATACTTGGCATAGTATACAGAAGGACATTAATAGCCATGCTTATATGTGTAGAGCTTATAATGAATGGGGCAGGCCTTAATTTTGTGGCCATAAACAGATTTTTATATCCTGACAGGGTTAACGGACAGGTATTTACGCTTTTTATAATGGGGATTGCAGCGGCTGAGACAGCAATTGCCCTTGCTATTATTATTCTCATATTCAGGCGTTTCAAAAATATAGAAGGCGATAGATTAAAGGAGATGAAAGATTAGGATATGACCATAGAGAGCCCTATTCCTCTTTTACCAATAGTTATAGTACTTATAACTACAATCCTTATCATGTTCTCAGGTAAAAAGCCCAATCTGAGGGAGTTCTGGTCTTTTGCAGGCTCAATAGCCACTTTCCTATCAGTGGCGTATATGGTCCCCATAATCTTCAACGGTCAAAAGATCGTCTACACCCTGTCCACCATAGCCCCGGGTATCTCTCTTAATTTCAGGGTTGATGCGCTTTCCCTTGTATTTGGAATCATCTCATCCTTTCTGTGGATATTTGCTACCTCATATAATGTAGGATATATGCGTTCCCTGAATGAACATGCCCAGACAAGATATTATACATGTTTTGCAGTGGCGATCCTTGGTGCCCAGGGTGTCTCATATTCCGGAAGCCTGTTTTCACTTTATCTCTTTTACGAGATTATAACTATCTTTACATATCCCCTTGTTGCACATCATCAGGATGAAGAGGGCTATGCAGGGGCAAAGAAATATATAGTCTATCTCATGGGTACATCTAAGGGTCTTCTTTTACCGGCCACAGTGCTTACCTATGTACTGACAGGTACCCTTGATTTCTCTGACAATATAGTCACCGGTATATTTGGCAAAGACTACAACAATATATGGATAAGCATTGCCTATTGGCTATTTATTTTTGGGTTTGCCAAGGCAGCCATAATGCCACTTCATAACTGGTTGCCATCAGCAATGGTTGCACCCACACCTGTCAGTGCACTCCTCCATGCAGTGGCAGTTGTTAAGGCAGGTGTCTTCTGTATATCCCGGGTTATGCTCTCTACTTTCGGGACATCCCTCTTACACAACACCAACCTGGGTATATGGACAGCATACATTGTATCCTTTACCATACTTGCTGCATCTATTATAGCCCTTACAAAGGATGACCTGAAGGCAAGGCTTGCATATTCAACAGTAAGCCAGCTTTCATACATTGTCCTCGGTGTCTCCCTTCTCGACCCGAATGGGGTCATGGGTGGAATAATACACATTGCAAACCATGGATTCAGCAAAATTACACTGTTCTTCTGTGCCGGTGCAATCTATGTGGCCACACATAAGAAGAAGATAAGCGATATGGCAGGGCTTGGTTATGCCATGCCTTTTACATTTGGTGCCTTTGCCATAGCATCATTGAGCATGATAGGTGTCCCACCTGTAGCAGGTTTTGTGAGCAAATGGTATCTATTAAACGGTGCCATGGGTATCCATAACATGACCATAGTTACTGTCCTCCTTACAAGCACCATTTTGAATGCAGGTTATTTTGCCCCCATAACCATAAAGGCATTCTTTCAGGGCAAAAAACCCGGATGGAGTAGAGAGAATATCAAAGAGGCGCCCCTGACAATGGTTGTGCCCCTTGTTATTGCATCACTCATATCCGTTGCCATAGGTATATTCCCACAGTTTTTTACACAGCTTATAGGGAGGCTTTTACCATAATGACTGAATATAGAAACAGGGTATGCATATGAATGTCTTGAGATATATAGAGGGATTGAGGAATAATCTATCTGCTCTAAAAAAGGTCTTGATAGTCTATCTTATAGTCCTTGTGATATACGATATTGTTATTCACATAGGATCACACGGGCACTTCTTTGTAGATAAAATACCTGGGTTCTGGACATTGTTTGGTGGAATAGGGTGTTTCATTCTGATAAAGGTCGCAAAGGGTATAGCCCACGCATTTCTCTCAAAGGATGAGGATTTCTATGGATAGGTGGATACATCCTGCAGTCTTTTTCTTTGTTGGCAGCTTGTTGTTGCCTCTTATAAAAAATGAAAAGGCAAAGAAGTTTATACTTCTTTTAATACCTGTGCTGGGTATTATAGATGTAGCCCTGATGCAGGAGGGGGTATACGGCAGTTTCAATTTCCTCAATATCAACTTAATATTTGGCAGGGTGGATAAGTTATCCCTTGTCTTTGCATGGGTTTTTGTAATAATGGCCTTCCTCGGTGCACTCTATGCACTCCACGTAAAAGAGGATGGCCATCATATAGCAGGCAACTTTTACATCGGAAGTTCACTGGGTGCCATCTTCGGCGGTGATTACCTCACTGTATTTATCTTCTGGGAGATTATGGCATTCTCATCTGTATTTCTTGTATGGTTCAGAAAAGAGCAGAGGTCCATAGATGCAGGCTACAGATACCTCCTTGTCCATGTGTTTGGAGGCCTCCTGTTTCTTGCAGGGATGATGCTCTATTACTATAAGACCGGCAGCATGATTTTTAACAGGATATTACCTGATAATGCCGGTGTTGCCGAGTATCTCATACTTGCAGGCTTTTCGCTGAATGCCGCAGTACTTCCACTCCATGCATGGTTACCTGATGCCTATCCTGAGGCAACTGTGGAGGGCGCTGTCTTTATGTGCGCATTCACAACCAAGACAGCAGTATATGTCCTTGCAAGGGGTTTCCCTGGTTTTGAGGTCCTTGCCATCCTCGGGACAGCCATGACAGTATACGGTGTTTTTTACGCTGTAATTGAAAACGATATGCGTCGAGTCCTTGCTTACCACATTATAAGCCAGGTAGGATATATGGTTGCCGGTGTTGGGATAGGGACAGAGCTTGCGGTAAATGGTGCATGTGCCCACGCCTTTGCACACATATTATATAAGGCATTACTTTTCATGGGTGCTGGAGCAGTCCTCTATATGACAGGCACAGCAAAGCTCACAAGGCTTGGAGGTCTATACAGGTATATGCCTCTCACCATGATCTTCTATATTGTTGGCGCTATATCCATCTCCGGGTTTCCACTCTTCTCAGGGTTTGTGAGTAAATCTATGATTGTTGCCGCTGCCCACGAAGAGGGTAGATTAATCCTTATGCTCCTTATGAATCTGGCAGGTATAGGTACATTCCTATCTGTGGGTCTTAAGGTTACATACTTTGCATTCTTCAGCAAGGACGAGGCACCCATAAAGGCAACTGAACCACCAAAGAACATGCTATGGGCAATGGGGCTTACATCAGCATTATGCTTTATAATAGGTGTATATCCCAACTCTCTGTATGTCCTTCTCCCGCATAATGTAGAGTATCATCCTTATACGCTGTCGCACCTGTCTGAGATGCTTCAGATTCTGTCTTTCACAGGATTAATATTCTTCCTCCTCGTGAAAAAGCTCTCACCTGAAGAAAAGCTCAACCTTGATATGGACTATGTATATAGAAAGGGTGGCAGGGCTTTTATGTTCATAGATGATATGATAATTGGGCCTATAGATACATGGTGGGGCAATCTATATAACAAAGTAGCACTTAAACTACTCTTTATAAAGGCAGCTATTGCCTATGCCTTCGACAGGAAGGTAATAGATGGTGTTGTTGACGGGACTGCCCTTTCTGTGAGAATGGCAGGCTTTATTATTAGAAAACTGCAGACTGGAAGGGTTCAGGCATATATTGGCTTTGCAGTATTTATAATTGTCATAGTTATCTGGTTTGCTTTGAGGATGGGTTAAGTTATGGAGCAGCAGTTTCTTTTGATGAATACATTTAGTTTTCCAATACTTTCAACAGCAATATTTTTGCCCCTTGTAGGCGCAGTTCTCTTGTTTTTTATCAGAAATGAAACCGCTATCAAGGCTACGGCATTCATAACAGGGCTTATTAACCTGGTCATCTCCTTTGTCCTTTTTTCAGGTTTTAACCCTGAGACCCATAATTATCAATTTGGTGAGTTTATCCCCTGGATACCATCATATAATATTAATTATGTCCTCGGTATAGATGGGATTACGATCTTTCTTATCCTGCTTACGACACTACTTACACCAATATGCGTTCTGTGCTCATGGACTGCAATAAAAGAGAGGGTAAAGGAGTTCATGTTCTGCCTGCTCATCATGGAATGTGCAATGATTGGTGTATTCTGTGCCCTTGATTTTATTCTTTTCTATATATTCTGGGAGGCAATGCTCATCCCCATGTATCTACTGATTGCCATATGGGGTGGCCCCCAGAGGGATTATGCATCTATCAAGTTTTTCATATACACCCTCTTTGGCAGTGTATTCCTCCTTGTGGCAATTATTGCAGTCTACCTCGTTACAGGGAGTTTCAGTATACCCAATGCCATGTTCAGGGATTACAGCATGAACTTCCAGATATGGGTATTCCTTGCATTTGCCATTGCCTTTGCCATCAAGGTCCCCATGTTCCCATTTCATACATGGTTACCAGCAGCACACACAGAGGCGCCCACCGCAGGTAGTGTATTCCTTGCCAGTGTCCTATTGAAGATGGGGACATATGGTTTCCTGAGGTTCTGCCTACCCATAACGCCAAAGGCAAGCGAGTTCTTTGCACCACTGATAATAGTACTTTCATTGATTGGAATAATCTATGGTGGATATGTCTGCCTCAGCCAGACAGACATGAAAAAGCTGATAGCATATTCCAGTGTTGCCCATATGGGTTTTGTAACACTTGGTATATTCTCCCTAACACTATTCGGTTTTCAAGGGGCATTATTACAGATGCTCAATCATGGTGTCACCACAGGGGCACTCTTTCTATGCGTAGGTATAATCTATGAAAGGACACACAGCAGGCAGATCTACGATAATGCAGGGCTCGGGAAGATTATGCCTATCTATGTGGGATTCTTTGGACTTTTCTCCATCTCATCCTTTGCATTTCCAGGGACAAACAATTTTATCGGTGAACTCTATGTCCTTTTAGGGATATTCAAAAACCATAAGATAGCCGGTCTATTTGCAATCCCTGGGGCTGTCCTGGCAGCTGCCTATATGCTGAGACTATTAAAGCAGATTGTGTGGGGTAGAGAGGATAAGAGGGAGATTGCGGATATGAACATAAGAGAGGTTATATATCTTATCCCTCTCTGTATACTTGTATTCTGGATGGGTCTTTTTCCAAGGCCATTTGTGTTTACTATAGAGAAGACTTTGAGTTATCTCCATAGTCAGTTGAACTTTATTTTACGGTAAGGTGCTATATGTTGATTTTGCCTGAACTTTATTTAATTCTGTTTTCAATAATCTTTTTGTTTATTTCATTGGGGAAGTCAAGGCAGAATGTTATAATCACTGCAAAGGTTCTATCCTTTATCGCTTTTTTTATCTCTGTCTTGTGTCTGACACAGAGAGGGGAACTCTTTTATAGCGCCTACAGAATTGATCTTTATTCACAGATTTTTAAGATTTTAATTGCCCTTGGATTGTGCCTTGTAGTCTTTATGTTCTCTGATAAGGATGGTATAGAGACAGAACACCTACCTGAGTATTTTATGTTTCTTAGCCTATCCTCATTGGGACTTATGATGCTTTCTAGCTCTGTGGAGCTGATTAGCATAATCATAAGCCTTGAGATCTCATCCTATAGCCTCTATGTCATCGTGCCTCTAAGGAGGTCACAGGACTCAAATCAGATAGAGGCAGCAATGAAATACCTCTTTTTTGGTGCAATATCCACAGGCATAATGCTATTCGGGATAGGTTACCTGTATAGTATAACAGGCTCTACATTTATTGCAGAGATATTTCCACAGTTCAGGGCCCTTATGGGACAGACATTTGGGGTCTTTGCATTAATTTTAACGCTGACAGGTATCTTTTTTAAGCTTTCTCTTTTCCCAATGCATTTCTGGGCGCCGGATATATATGAAGGTGCATCAAATGTGACCACTACTTTTATAGCAACACTGCCAAAGATTGCAGCCACAGCACTTTTAATCAGACTTGCAACAATTGCAACACCTATTCATTTTAACTTTGTGAATGCCTTGATTATCCTGTCGGCACTATCTATGACCTTTGGTAACTTTGTGGGTCTTGTTCAAAGGGACTTAAAAAGGCTTCTTGCCTATTCAGGCATTGCCCATGCAGGGTATCTCATGATGGGTATACTCACATTGAATGCTGATGGCATTGCCTCTGCTATATATTACATTACAATATACGTATTTATGACCCTGGCATGTTTCTATGTAATCATCACCATTTCAAGACAGGGTGAAAACGCTACCTTAGATGACCTTACAGGATTATCCAAAAGATCACCCTTACTGGCAATGACACTGGCTGTAGCTGCCTTTTCTCTGGCAGGGATACCACCTACAGGGGGATTTACTGGTAAGTTCTTCCTATTTACCAATGCCTTCAAACAGGGTTATCTACCCATAGTAATAATAGGTGCTGTCAATGCTGTAATATCCATCTTCTATTATCTTAATCTTGTCCGCATGAGTTACTCAAAGGATACTACAAGTTTTGAGGTAATGAAACTCTCTGCCCATGAAAAGATTATATGCTATGTCCTTATCTTCATAATAATCTATATGGGTGTATTGCCCTTTGGGTTAATGAATATCTTCAAATTTTCCTTGTTGTTTTAACTTTAGCGCCTAAAGACCAAATAGACCTGATAAGCCAGATAAACCCCTTTTTAGGTCTCTATTATATGGACCGATGTTGCCTTAAAAGAGGCCTTGAGTTCCATACCTTCAGTGATGCCCAGTGACCTTGCAGAGGCATTGGTTATGTAAGAAACAAGGGGGAAACCACAGTTGAGATAAACCTTTTGATAAAAATTAGAAGGGACGACACGGGTAACTATACCTGTAAATGTGTTTCTTGCGCTTGACTGTGTATCCTGTGATGCAGGATAAAGGATAATGTCTTCTGGTCTAATACACAGGACAACCTTACAGCCAATGGTTATGTCACCTACTGCCTCCATGTGAAAACCAGATACTGAAACAGTTAAAACACCAGCCTCATTTTTTACAACTATGCCTGAAAGCACCGTCTCCACCCCTACAAATGAGGCAACAAATTCATTGCATGGGTAGTTCATCACCTCTTCTGGCGTGCCGTCCTGGACTATCTCCCCTTGATTTATAACTATGACCCTGTCCGATAACCTTAATGCCTCATTCCTGTCATGGGTGGCAAATATTGTAGTAATCTTCAAGTCCCTTAGGTTGCGTTCAAGGTCTTCAATAAGCGCATCCTTTGTGGGTGCATCAAGGGAAGAGAAGGGTTCATCGAGAAATATTATCTGAGGTTCTACGGCAAATGCCCTTGCAAGGCTTACCCTCTGCGCCTCACCGCCAGAGAGTGCCCTTGCAGAACGGCTGCTTAGGTGGGCAATCCCAAATCTATCAAGGGTATTTAAGACAATTTTTTTGCATCGATTTTTATCGAGTCTTCTGAATCTAAGCCCTGAGGCAACGTTGTCAAAAACAGTTGCATTGAATAACAGAGGCTCCTGAAATACCATACTAATCTGTCTTCTGTACTCAAAAGGGGTTATATCATTCCCTACCTCCATACCCTTAAACAGGATGTGGCCTGAGAAATTCCTGAATAGATGACACAGGGCTAAAAGGAGTGTGGACTTCCCTGCCCCATTTGGTCCTATGAGTGACAGTACCTCGCCTTGAAAGACCTTTAAAATAGGCACATTAAGGAATCTTAACCCTGACCTATCTACACAGAGGTCTTGTGCCTCCAGTATGGGCATATTGCTTATCATTCTATATCTATAACTCAGGAATTGAAACTTGAATTCTTAGGCATCTCACCTCGTCCCCTCCCTCTGCTGGATAAAAGTGAGTATAAGATTTATAAAGTATGCAAGGAGAAGGAGTATAATGCTCAGTGCTATGGCAATATCAAAATTTCCCTTACTTGTCTCCATTACTGTAGCTGTAGTAAGGACACGTGTATATCCTTTGATATTACCGCCAACCATGATAGATGCACCTATCTCTGAAATGACACCACCGAAGCCTGCCATAACTGCAGCCAGTAAGGAAAGGCGCGACTCCTTTAAAAGCATCCATACCATCTGGAGCCTTGATGCACCAAGGGCAAGTATCTGTAGACGGAGTTTTTTAGGGAGTTGCTGCATGGCTGCAACGGTTATGCCTGTTACAATAGGGGTTGCTATAATTGACTGGGCTAAGATTATCGCATAAGGGGTATAGAGGATGCCCAGGAAACCAAGAGGACCATTCCTCCATAGAAAAATGGTTACAAATAGACCTACCACAACAGGGGGCAGTCCCATGGCAGTATTGACGAGGCTTACAATGATTCTCTTTCCTGGAAATTCGTTTAGGGCAATGGTTGTCCCTACAGATACCCCTATGATGACACTTATAATTGTGGCAATTCCAGAAACCTTGAGGGAGAGGATGGTTATATCCAAAACCTCCCTGTCAAGGGTAAAAAGCAGTGAAAAGGCCTTTAATATACCATCGATTATAAGCTCCATAGTCTAATCCCTATCCATCTTGTTTTTTTTTATTCCGTATTTGTCCATAACAAGGTCTTGTTTATTGATTTGACCCCATTTGAGACCATTACAAACCCTTGAGAAATTCTTTTAAAGATAAATGACTTTTTTCGTGAAATCAAGATTAAAATCTTAAAAAATAATCATATATTACTAAAAATGATTAAAAAACCTTAATTTTCGTTTTGAAATACTTTTTATTCTGATGTATACTTGAGGCTGTATGGAGATAATCTCTGCAAGGGAGTTATCACAGTATCTGAGGATTAACGAAAAAAAGGTCTACAAGCTCGTCCAGGAATCAAAGATACCCCATATAAAGATTGGGGGCAAGATTGCATTTGTAAGGGAGATAGTTGATCGCTGGATACTGGAGAATACAGAGAGGGAGAATCATATATATATTGCAGGGAGCGATGATATCCTGTTGAAGAGGATAATAGATTTAAACAACAAGGCCATGCCTTACAAGGTTTTTTATGCACCCATAGGTAGCATAAACGGTTTAAAGATGCTCAATGAAAATGCGGCAACAATATCGTGCGTCCACATACTGGACATGGAGAAAAAATCATACACCCTATCATATATCAAGAGGTATCTGACCAATGGTGAATACATAGTTATACAACTCTTTATGAGGGAACAGGGCCTTTATATCAAGAGAGACAACCCAAAGAGTATATCCGGTCTCGGTGACCTTTCAAGGCCAGATATTTTATTTGTTAACAGGAATCAAGGTTCAGGGACAAGACTCCTTTTTGATTTTCTTCTTAAGGAAAACCAAATAGACCCATTGAACATAAAAGGATATAACAATGAGTCAGTGTCTCACCTCCATACAGGTCTCTCTGTCCTCCGTGGCGAGGCAGATGCAGGGTTTGGCATAATGTATATAGCCCATCTGCTGGGTCTGGAATTTATACCCCTTTTTAAGGAGAGATTCGATATGGTAATCCCGAGAGAATATTTCTACCAGAGGCATGTTAAGGAGTTTATCTCATCCTTTGAACAGCCGGCAATAACAACCAGGATAAGGGATTTTACAGGTTATAACATGGAAAATGCAGGGGGTATTCTTTATCAGGGTGAATAAGGATAGTCAGGATTCATATACAAAGGTGGAGATATTGATAGGTCAAGGCATGGAGGAGTTACTCCCTGAAGAGTTTTATAGTTATGCCCCTGGCGGTCTATGGATAGAGGACAGGAAAGATAAGACAGCGATAATATGCTACCCCGAAGACATGGATGCATTTTTAGGTTTTATAGATAAGGCAGGGATAAAGGTCTTTAAGATACAGACAATAAGCGAAAAAAAACTCGATTATGGGGCACTCACAAAAAGATACTTTAGGCCTATAAAGATAGAGGGGATAACAATTATACCACCTTGGATTAAAAAGAGGCCTCAAAAAAGCATAGTGATAGAGCCTGGCATGGCCTTTGGCACAGGCAGGCATGAATCTACAAGGTTGATGATGAGGCTCATGGGGAAAATAGATATAAAGGACAGGCATGTGATAGATATAGGCTGTGGTTCAGGGATACTGGCCATATATGCAAGCATGCTCGGTGCAAAGTCGGTTGTAGCAGTAGATAATGATTTTGATGCAGTGCTTTCGGCAAAGAGGAATATGGGCCTCAACAGATTGGAAGATATTATCACAATATGTGCTGACCTAAATGATATAAAGGGGACATTTGATATAGTGCTTGCAAACCTCGATATAAGGACATTCGAGAAAAATATGAAAAAGATAGCTGAATTCATAGGAAAAGACAGCTATCTTGTAATATCAGGTGTTCTAAGAAAGGAGAGAAAACTGGCAATGGAGTTATTCAAAGACCTTGTGCCTATTATAGAAGACTATAAAAACTCATGGATGGGCATGGTCTTAACCCAAAAGACATCAAATCCTCTCTGAAAAAACATATCAAAAATTTAATTATCTTACGTAATGTGACAATAATCATATTGTAATAAAAAAAATCTGTATTAAATTTATGAAAAATCATGAGGAGGTAAAAGATGAAAAAAAATTTTATTGCCATCATTACAGCAGCAATCTTTTTAGCAGCAATTTTTTTGCCTGTTGTTAGCTATGCCCGAGGGGGCGGTGGTGGAGGTGGTGGTTTTGGCGGTGGCCATGCCTCTGGTATGGGGGGATATGGTATACAGAGCCAGACAAAGAGTATGGATCAAGGCGGTCAGCATATAGGGGCTGGCGAGAAACATGGAAAGACCTATGGGCCAGGCGATGGCACAGGTAATGCGGGAGAAGGGCCAAAAGACGGAACAGGGTACGGTTCCCCGTCAAACAGATAATCTGGGGTGTCCAAAAAAAGACCATAACTGTAGGCTGAAGACTGAAATCTTTCCATCTTTGATGAGAGGGATATGATGCCAAAGGTTTATAGGTATTAATGAAAGTGGATTTACGATTATTAAAGGGGTGTGCCCCAGAGTAAAAGTATCATTAACGTGAGAGGATCTCCAGTATCCTCTCCACGTCTTCCCTTGAATAGAACTCTATTATAATTTTTCCCTTGTTTTTTTTGTAGGTTATATTGACCTTTGTCCCGAGTGCCGCCCTCAGTATATCCTCTGCTGCAGAAAACATGGAGACACTGTCCTCTTTTCTCTTTCTTACCTCTTTCTCAAGCTCCCTGACCGATATACCTTCATGGAGTATCCTGTCCACAAACCTCTTCTGTTCCTTTTCATTTTTAAGAGAGAGCAGGGACCTTGCATGACCCTGGGTTAATCTACCCTCTGATATCAGTTGTTTTATCCAGTCAGGCAGGGCTAAAATCCTTATAAAATTTGCCACAGTGCTCCTGTCTATCCCGATTTTATCTGCAAGTTGTTGCTGTGTATATCCAAATTCCTTTATAAATCTATCGTAGACTGTAGCAACCTCGATGGGGTTCAGATCCTCTCTCTGGAGGTTTTCTATAAGGGCAACCTCAAGGGCCTCGCTGTCACTGTAATCCTTTACTGATGCCTGTATCTCCCTTAGACCTGCCATAACCGCTGCCCTGTAACGCCTCTCACCGGCTATAATCTCATAAAACCTATCTTTTTTTCTGACAACTATGGGCTGGAGGAGGCCTTTTTCCCTTATGGAAACAGCAAGGTTCTCCAGGGTCTCCTGTTTTATGTCAAATCGAGGTTGTCTTGGGTTTGTGATAATCTGGTCCACAGGGATGAGCCTTATGTCGCCCTTATCCTCCATATCCTTTAGTATGGCTGATAAACCCTTTCCAAGGGGGTCTTTCTTATTCATTTTGCCTTCTCTTCTCTAATATTTCTGCAGCAAGCTCAAGATAGCTCTCAGCGCCCTTTGAACAAATATCGTAGAGCAGGGCAGGCTTTCCATAGCTTGGGGATTCGCTGAGCTTTACATTCCTTGGTATCACGGTCTTGAAGACACTGCCGCTGAAATAGTTGTTAACCTCTTCCTGCACCCTGTACGAGAGGTTATTTCTCTTGTCGAACATGGTTAACAGGACACCGAGTGTCTCAAGGCCTTGATTGAGCCTTTTTTTGATGATGGTAATGGTCCGTAACAGCATGGCAAGACCCTCGAGGGCATAGTATTCACACTGGAGGGGTATTATAACAAAATCAGATGCCACAAGGGAGTTTATTGTTAGGAGCCCAAGAGAAGGTGGGCAGTCTATAAATATGTAGTCATAATCACCCCTTATCTCCTTCAATATAGCCCTTAAGACAAATTCCCTGTTATCCATATCCAGTAACTCCACCTCTGCACCTATGAGGTCAGGGTGGGCAGGTAGGATGTCCAAATAAGGGACATCTGTCTTTCTTATGGTCTCTTTTATAGAGCTTTTTCCTATAAGGACATTGTATAGATGGGTATAAAGACCATTATAGGTTACACCCAGGCCTGTTGTGGCATTACACTGGGGGTCCATGTCTATTAAAAGGGTCTTCTTTTCTGCCACTGCAATGGAGGCAGAGAGATTTACTGCAGTGGTGGTCTTGCCAACCCCTCCTTTTTGGTTTGCCAGTGAAATCACCATGGAATATTATAAAATAACATAAATATATCCATGTGTAAAATTAGAAAGATAAAAATCAACATCCACTCTTCAGTGCAGTTTCAAGATAGTATTCAAGGGTCTTCCTCAGTGCTGTCTCTAAGTCAACCTTTGGCTCCCACCCTAAAAGCCTTTTTGCCTTCTTTACAGATGGGACACGCCTGTCAATGTCCTGATAGCCCTCGCCGTAGAACTCTTTTGAATATACCTCTATAATATCCGAGCGCTTTGTATACTTCTTTGTTGAGGGGTGTTCCTCAAACAACTGTTTTAATTTATATGCAAGCTCCTTTATGGTCGCCTCGTTGTTGGGGTTTCCTATGTTGAATATCTCGCCGTTACAGTTATCATCCTTATTCTCGATGATCTTTATAAGGCATTCTATCCCGTCATCTATGTATGTGAAACACCTCCTCTGACTGCCGCCGTCCACAAGTCTGATGGGTTCACCGAGGAGCAGGCTGCTTATGAATTGGGTCACCACCCTTGAGCTCCCCTCTTTTTCAGGGTCTGATGTGAGTTCATCCAATTTTGGTCCAATCCAGTTGAATGGCCGAAATAATGTAAACTTTAGGCCATGCTGAAAACCATAGGCCCAGATGACCCTATCGAGGAGCTGTTTTGATGCACTGTATATCCATCTCTGCTTTCTTATGGGGCCAAGGATAAGGTTGCTCTCGTCTTCATCGAACTCAGGGTCATGACACATACCGTAGACCTCTGAGGTAGAAGGGAATAACAGTCTTTTTCTGTATTTTACACAGAGCCTTACAACCTTCAGGTTCTCTTCAAAGTCGAGCTCGAATACCTTTAAGGGCTCCCTCACATAGGTGGCCGGTGTTGCTATGGCAACCAGAGGCATAACAATATCGCACTTCTTCACATGGTATTCTATCCATTCCCTGTTTATGCCTATATCCCCCTCTACAAAATGGAAACGATTGTTTCCGAGGCAGGCATCTATCTTGTCTGCCCTTATATCCATGCCGTATATCTCCCAGTCAGTGTCCCTTAGTATCCTTGCTGCAAGGCTGTTGCCTATAAAGCCGTTTACACCGAGTATAAGTATCTTCAATCTTTACCTCCCAGAATTTTATTTTCTATTTTATGGGTTGCCACAAAACTCTCTGCATCCATCTCTTCCTCCCCTTCAAGTTGAACCTTAATGAGTCTCAACATACCCTTACCTGTTGAGATGACAAGGGGGTGTGTGGATACTACATTGCCTGGTTTCATAGGGCATGTCCCATCTACAGGAGTTGCCCACCATATATATAATTTTTTTCCATCCAGGTATGTGAATGCCCCTGGATACGGGTGTGTCACAGCCCTTATAAGATTATAGATGGAGAGGTTGTCCTTTTCCCATGATATAATCCCATCCTCTGGTCTCCTCCCCCCAAAATAGGATGACTCTCCTGTCTGAGGGATCCTTATAAAATCACCTTTTTCTATATGGGGGAGTATATCCCTCATTAGTTCCCTTGCAGCGTCTGCCATCTTTAGAAAGAGGGTCTTTGCCGTGTCATCAAAGGCAATGTCCACCTCTTTTTGTGCGATTATGTCCCCTGCATCAGGCTTTTCAACCATATAATGGAGGGTGACGCCTGTTTTTTTCTCCCCCTTTATTATAACCCAGTTAACAGGCACCCTGCCCCTGTATCTGGGCAGGAGCGAACCGTGGAGATTGAATGCCCCTATCCGTGGTATCTCTATGATATCCATGGGGATCATGTTTCTGTAATAAAAGGAGAATATGACATCCGGTCCCATAGATTTTATCATCCCAGGCCATTTTGGGTCTTTCAGGTTTTCTGGGGTATATACAGGTATTGCATTTTTTTCTGCAATCTCTTTTGGCCTCCTGAACCACACCTCCTCTTTTGGGTCATCCATGTGGGTAAATAGTGCACTGACATGAGTGCCATAGCCAATAAGTTCCTCAAGGCACACATATCCTATCTCGTGATAGCCAAACACAACTGCCTTCACAGGAGCTCCCTTTTAACGATAAACCTCGGTCTCCTCCTTACCTCCTGGTATATCCTGCCGATATATTCGCCTATTATACCCAGGGCCAGTATCTGGATACCTATAAAGAAAAATAGGATGGCAAACAGGGTAAACAGACCCTCAGACTCTGGGCCTACTATAAGCCTCCTGATGAAGAGGAATACGGCAAAGGAGACACCCAAGAGGGCGATAACAATACCTACCATGCCTATAAACTGTATGGGCAGGAGGGAGAAGTTTGTCATAAGGTCAAAGTTCAACTGGAAGAGTTTCATTATGCTGTATTTGGTCTTCCCCTTTTTTCTCTCCTCGTGCTCTACCTCTATCTCTACTATCTTTTTTGCAAATGTGTTGGCAAGGGCAGGTATAAAACTCGATGACTCAGGACACATCTTCATATATTCTACAATATCTTTCCTGTATGCCCTCAGCATACAACCATAATCCCTGAGCCTTACGCCTACCAGCCTTGCAGTAATCTTATTCACTATGTAAGATGGTATTGTCCTGAAGATGGAATCCTTTCTATCCTTTCTGTATGTCCCTACCACCTCGTAGCCTTCCTCCATCTTTGCAACGAGTTTAGGTATCTCTTCAGGGGGGTTCTGGAGGTCGGCATCTATGGTTATTATAATATCGCCCTTTGCATATTCAAAACCACCAAAGAGCGCCATGTGCTGTCCGTAATTCCTGTTGAACTCTATTATCTTTATGTTTTTGTTTTCATTGTGGAATCTCTCAAGGATGTATGGTGTATTGTCTGTGCTGCCGTCGTTGATGTATATGATTTCATAGGGTTTTTTCATACCCTCCATGACCTTAAGGAGCCTCTCATTGAGCTCTAAAAGGGACTCCTCCTCATTCAGGACAGGGATTAAAACAGATACATAGGGTTTATCTTCCATAGCACCTCACAACAAAAAATCGAATTATCAGTAATATCCTTTATTCTTTATTTTTTCTTCACATAAAAGGTGAATCTCTCCCTCTCGTAGCGTGCCTTTCCCACACTATAAAAACCTGAATCAAGCTCCTTTTTCATGTCAGGATACACCTCGTCATCCTCAACGATAAGGAGTATATCATTTTTTTTGTCTTTTATCTCCTTTATATCCGTCAATGTCTTTACAGGCCTGCCTATATAGAATATGAGGCCTGCTGAAGAAAAACCATAGGAGTATATCTCTTTTCCCTTTTCAATTCCGTGCAGCTTATCAGTAATAAGCCTCGGTGACTTCAATGCCCTGTCCATGAGGGGCATATAAAAAGAGTTATAGAAGAACCCCATAACAGTGAGATAGAGGATAAAACTAATCAAAACGCCCCTTTCATGCCTTTTATAGAGCATATAGACCTGAACAAGCCCTACAATGAATAATGCACTTATAAAGATATAGAATCGTGGTAACCTCTTCTTTAATTCTGTTAAAATAAGAGGGGGGATAAAGTCAAAGGAGAAGACAGAGGCAACAGGTAAAAGAAGAAGGATAAGCATAAAGACCCACAAGATAGAGCGGACCCATCCTGTTTTCACAATCCATGACCACCTGTCCCTTATATAGAGGCCGCATATAAGCCCGCATGCAGGGTACAGGGATAACAGGTATATTGCCCTTTTACTCTTGGAGAACTCATAGAAAAGAAATGTTGATAAAAACCATATAATGGGGAACCACATCCTCTTCTTAAAGGCATAAAAGAGTGCAAAGGGAAAGATAATGCTCCAGGGCAGGAGATTGAAGAATAATTTATGAAAATAATACAGGGATGACTCTATATGGTCAAAGGCATTTGTATATCTTGTTATATTCTGTCTGAATATGAACTCCCTGAAATACTCATCCCCGGCCAAAAGAAACCAGATAGATGCCAGGGCAGAAGAGAGTATACAACCGGCCACAAGGGGTAAGAAAAATCTTTTAAACCTCTTCTGGGATATGAGGTAAAAGAATGTAGTAATGGCAGGTATGGCGAGCCCTGCAGGACCTTTTGTTAATATCCCCAGGGCAGCCGGTATAAAAGACAGGACAAACATGAAGGGTCTGTCTTTTTTTATGGATATATAGTTCAGGGATACGGTGAGACCTATAAAGAATGCAAAGGTCATATCCATAACCGATTCCCTTGCATTGGACAGAAACTGATAGTTCGTGGCAAGGATAATTGCCGATAAAAGACCACAATATCTATCTACGAGCATAGAGCCTAAAGAATATGTAATAAGAAGAAGCAAGGTGGCAGAGACAGCTGCAGGTATCCTTGATGTAACCTCATCTACCTTGCCTTTTATCTTTGATGCAACAATAATCATCCAGGGATAGAATGGTGGTTTTTCGAGGTATGGTCTGCCATTGAGGTAGGGATGGATATAGTCTTGTCTTTCCATCATCTCCCTTGCCATTATTGCCTGTCTCGGTTCATCGGGGTCCCATAGGGCAACCCCACCGAGATTGTTAAAAAAAAGTAGATATGAAAGACATAGGATTATAAAAATCTTCATTTTCATCTAATTAATATATCCCTTAATAGCTTTTTTTGAAGTGGTCTTTGTTTATTTAAATGTATCAAATCCAAAGGTTATATGCCAATATGCAAGATTTTTCAAGTATCTTGTTGAGGTGTTTTGAATTTTTTATGAGTTCTTCAAGGTATTCAATCCTATTTATTGGTAATCAACTCCTCTACAGTCTGTATAAGTATCTCAGCGGATACAGGCTTGGAGATGAACCTCACTTTTTTATCATCAGAAGGGATTTTAGATAGCATATCCCTGTCATAGCCGCTTATGAAGATAAATCTTATGTTGTCATTTATTGCCCTTATCTCTTTATAGGCATGGGCACCGCTTTTCTTGGGCATGATAAAATCTGTAATAACCATATCCATGTCTTTATTGTTCTTAAACTTATCGATAAGTTCCTCCCCGTCTTTTGCGATGATAGTCCTGTATCCGTGATGTTCCAGGATATCCTTTAAAAATACCCTTACATTTTCGTCATCTTCCCCGATGAGTATGGTGCCTGTGCCTCTGTGGAATACAACCTTTTGTTTTGTATCTTCTTTGGGTGCTATATCTACAAGGGGTAGATAGATGTTAAATGTTGTTCCGCTGCCTGGACTACTCTCTACTGTAATATATCCTTTATGTTGTTTTACAATACCGTATACAGATGCAAGGCCAAGCCCTGTGCCTTTACCAGGTTCTTTTGTAGTAAAGAAGGGGTCAAATATCTTATCCAAGATATCCCTATCCATACCTATGCCTGTATCTGATATGCTAATGTGTGCATAGTTGCCTTTTTTACCAAAGCCTTGTATTTTAATAAAATCTTCATCTATGGTAGTGGTGTCTATCTTTATGGTAAACCTTCCTCCATCGGGCATGGCATCCCTTGCATTTGTGGCCATATTGAATAGAATCTGGCTTAACTGGGTCTTATCTGCCATGACAATGGGGTTTTTATCCGATGTCAATATGGTTAAATCTATGTTTTCTGTTAGAAGCCTTTTTAATAGTTTCCTTGTCTCTTTAATCTCTGTGTTTATATCCAATGGCATGAGGTTTATGGGTTGTTTTCTACTGAAGGCAAGGAGGTTTTTTACAAGGTCTGCCATGTTTTTGGCTACTTTCTGTATCTGGTCTATGTATGTTTTTATATGAAAGTCCTTATTTATCTTCATCTCCGATAGGGTGGCATAACCCATTATGGCTGTTAGAAAGTTATTAAAGTCATGGGCAATACCCCCTGTTAGTGTGCCTATAGCCTCCATCTTCTGGGCGTGGGTATACTGCTGCCTTAATCTGGCAAGCTCTTCCTCTTTTTTCTTTTTATCTGTTATGTCCTCAACTATGGCCTGAAGATACATTATCTTTCCTTTTTCATCATAGACTGCAGACATACTTTCAGAGACCCACACCTTTTTCCCGTCTTTTCTATAAAGTTGTGCCTCATATCCTTTGACATCTTTGCCATTTTTAATAATCTGTAACATCCTCTCCCTGTCTTGGGGATTAACATATAACTGGGAGGTAATATCTTTGATGGAACTGGTAAGGTCTTCAAAAGAATCATAACCGAGTAGTTTTAGCAATGCTGGATTTGCAACAATAAACTTTCCATCCAGTGTTGTCTGGGCTATACCCTCTGAGGCATTTTC
>JAKPCK010000114.1 GCA_029553295.1 Deltaproteobacteria bacterium
GTGTCTATGATACATGATCCTGAAAAGGGTCTAACAATGCTGCCTCCTGTGGAATGGCGTATCAAATCCAAAGAGATGTTCCAGACAAAACACTTTAAACTCTTAGAACAGGATATAGAAAGGGATGATATAATGCCGACAACACTTACAAAAAAAGAGGTGGAGAGGCTAAAAGCCCTCTCCATGACCGCATTTAAAAGCCTTGGTATGAGGGATTACTGCCGATTTGACATCAAATTGACCCCTGAGGGGGAATTCTTTTTTCTCGAGGCAAATATTACACCGAGCCTGGAGAAGACAGAGGCCATGGCCATGTCTGCAAGATGGGCAGGCTTGCGTTATAATGAACTTCTTGAGCGTATTATCTTGTCAGCAGAAAAAAGATATGGCAGGGTTATATAAAATCCCTTGTAGTTGCTACCCTCATCTCCCTTGAAACCATCTCATCCATGAAATCTGCGGCAAGCTTTTCAAATCCCTTAACAGGGCTTGTGGTATCCTCAAGTAGCACGAGCCTTGATATGTTTTCATCCCCCAATAGTTCTGATATATCTCTTACTGTACTGGCAACACAGTGGGATAGTGCCTCTCCGGCTATGAATATTATATCTGCCTGTTGTAAAATGTCTATAAAGGCCTTGTTTATATCTGTAGTGGGGTCATCAGGGTCAGGGACCTCAGCCCTGACAGCAGAATAGTGCTCTGTCCATATGTTCTCACCTTTTGTGATTACATTTAGAGCAGTGAATCTTTCTGTCTCCCAGGCCTGTATTGCCTCATGGAGTTGGGGTACAATAGTTGCACCAAGACTATATTTAATGCAATGGGGAGGCCATATACATAGATTATATCTACCCCTATTTTCAAGCTCCTTCACATACAAGGTTGCCCTTTCCATCATAGCTGGTTTTGTGGTCACCCACCTATTTCTTTTTAAATCATCCAATGAAATAATCGTAAAAGGGTCTGGATGTTTACCATGGGGATCCTTCCAGAAAACAGGATGGGCAATATGGATGGTATTATGCTGGTCGAGGGTTACATGGATGGCATCTATTTTTTCCTTTTCTTTTTCAATCATTCTGGCAAGCCTTATCATGTCATCACGGGCACCATCCACATAGAGACTGCCTTTAGGACTGCAGAAATCGTATTGGGGGTCAATGATTAATAAATGCGTTTTCATATCTACCTGTTTTATATTTACACAGGTTATTTTACATTATAGAATTTACATTTGTAAATATTATGATAATCCAGTTAGAATATGGAAGTATAGAGCTAAACATCCCATCTGGTATCCATCCTATCTTTGATTCCAGCATACACCTTGCCAATATAATAGATATAATGCCAGGGGATCGGGTGCTTGACCTTGGGTGTGGCTCAGGTATACTCTCTATTGCCGCTGCAAAAAAGGGTGCGGATTTAATTATATCAACTGATATAGATGAAGAGGCAATAAAGACAACCATGTCCAATGCATCATTAAACGGCTGTAGCCATAAAATCACTACGCTACGGGGTTCATGGTATGGGCCATTAAAAGACACAGTTCATGAGAAAGGTAATATTAAGTTTGATGTAATCATGGCAACCCCACCCCAGACACCGGGCCCATATGATTTTGGACCGAGATACGGCGGACCAGACGGCATAAGGCATTTCCTGCCCATTATAGAAGGGGCCCCATTGTTTCTCGACCCTGTTAGAGGGAGGCTCTGGCTTATAGCTATTTCCCTTGTAGATATGGCTGCAATCATGGGTTTGTTGAAAAAAAGGTTTCAGGTTGTCTCTGTGGTAGACAAGACAAAACGGCCTTTTACCCCACAGGAATACGAAAAAATGGGCAATGGTTTATTTGAATACCTGTCAATACAGCATAGCAGGGGTAGATGTGAATTTGCAATGGATGAGTCAGGGCATTATTATTTCATGACCCTCTATATAAGGGCATCGGGCATTATACTATGAAGAAACAGCTAATAATAAATGCCGATGACTTAGGTAGTGATATAAACCGTAACAACGGGATATTTGAGACTGTGGAGGCAGGCATAGTAAGGAATGTAAGCATCCTGGCCAATGGCCCTGCCCTGGAAGATGTGGTAAACAGGATAAAGTCTTCAAAAGACTGCAACATATCTATTGGCATCCACATCAACCTCTCTGAGGGCAGGCCCCTTACAGAAGGACTGCGCCTTCTTACTGACAAAGACGGTAATTTTCTCTCTAAAAAGATGGCACTGGCACTACTTTCTGGGCAGGCAGACATGGGTATAAAAGATGAGATAGAGGCTGAGATAGATGCACAGATAAAAAAAATTCTGGGATACGGGCTCAATATAACCCATATGGACGGCCACCATCATATACACATTATACCCCCTGTAATAGAGGCTGCTATAAAAAA
The DNA here is from genome assembly GCA_029553295.1 of Deltaproteobacteria bacterium. Taxonomy (GTDB): domain Bacteria; phylum Desulfobacterota; class Syntrophorhabdia; order Syntrophorhabdales; family Syntrophorhabdaceae; genus DTOV01. The sequence continues at coordinate 2,414 of JAKPCK010000114.1, forward strand.
GGCAAGGGAATTCAATATAAACTGGATGCGGGTCCCGGATGAACCGGTGGATATTTACAATAATATGGAGACCGATGTCGCCACATTATACGAGGCCCAGTTCTTCTCAGGACATGCCCTTGCTGCAAGACCTTATATAAAAAAGGCTGGGATAAATACTACAGACCATTTTATCGGGCTTTATCTGAAGGGCAGGCTATCACCCCATATACTTATAAAACTTACTAAAGACCTAAAAGAAGGGGTAACAGAGATGATGGTCCACCCAGGGAGGGAGGCCCTATTGGACAAGGCCAATCCTTTTACAGCCTTTTCCACAAAAAAGAGGGATATAGAGACCGATGCCCTCTTGAGCCCTGATTTTAAGATTGCCTTAAAAGAAAACAGTGTAAATATAAAATCATTCCTTGAGGTAAAAAGGTGATATTCGGAAAAAGGGTCTTGATACTCACACCCACTGCATTACCCTCTGTAACAGGCAATGCTGTAACAGCAGAGAGATGGCGGCGGCTCCTCGTTGAAAGGGGCGCTATGGTCAAGGTCGTCTCAATAGAAAACCTCAAATCATTGGATATATCCAGGATTATAATGAGGTTTAACCCGGATATAATCCACGGCCATCATGCTGTAAAGACAGGCAGGTTTTTTCTTGATGATTATGTGGTAGAGGTAACCCATAACATACCTATTGTCATCTCCCTACCAGGGACAGACATAAACATAGGTATCCTGGAAGATAGAAGGATTGTTGAACATACTCTCAACAGGGCATCAGCCATCATATATCAGAGTAAAAAGATAGGTGAGGTTGTAGAAAAAGAATTCCCTGAGGTTTTGACACGTCTATTCTTTGTCCCCAAATCACCCATGTGGTTTGGTGACAGATACTCTGGTATCCGTGCGAGGGCAGGATGTAGGGAGGATGACATACTGTTTTTTCATCCAGCAGGCATCCGTCCTGTAAAGGCAAACCTTGAGTGTCTTGAATGCTTTAAGGAGGTCAACAGGATAAGATCAAAGGCAAAGATTGTTTTTGCAGGGCCTGCTCTGGACATGGATTATGCAAGACGATTTGAAGAGTGTTTAAGGACATGCAATGGTTTTGCCACATGGATACCCGCTATACCGCTGGAGGAGATGCAATCAGCCTATAGGTATTCAGATATTATATTGAATACATCTATCTCAGAGGGTATATCCACGGTGCTCCTGGAGGCTGTCTTTTCAGGAAAACCTGTTCTCGCCTCGGATATACCTGGAAACAGGTGGTTCCTTACATCCACTGACAACTCAAGACCTTCGAAACAGTCCCCAGACAGTAAGGCTTATACGTGGGCACATACCCGACCCCCTATTGACTCTCATCTTGAAGATTCCCATCTTGAAAAATTGAGTGGTATACTTTATAACCCACAGGACCCTAAAGACTTCATCAAAAAAGCTATAGCACTCATGGACAGTAAAGAACTAAGGGATAAAATTGCTAGAGAGGCTGTCTTGAGGAGGTCATGCCTTCCAGGGCTCAAAGATGAGGCAGAAGGTCTTCTATACGCCTACAGGTCAGCTCAAGGGTTTTTTTGAGGTTGCATCTTCTCTATCTTTTCCCTTATGGATTTCTCCATTTCCATGCTGCCCATGCCCTCACTTATAGAAATGGCCCTTCTGTAATATGGGAGAGCTTCATTAGGCCTGCCCTGTTTTTCAAATGTAACAGCAATACCAAGGAGGTCTTTTATCATTTTATCGCTCAGCTCAAGGGATTTATCTATTAAAAGGGCATCTTTATATAGACCTCTTGATGCCTCATAGTTTTTGTTCATAAGTTCTATGTCTGCCATAATACGCATGGAGTTTCCCATCTCTGCCACATCATCTATCTTTTTATTGATCTCAAGACCTTTTTTTGCGTATTCCGTGGCGGCTTTAATGTCCTTATTGAGCAATGAGGCCCTTGCCCTGATGTTATAAATTCTTCCTTCTTCCCGACAAGAGACACCCTGACAGAGATTCAGGGCCTTGTCTGCCCAAAAAGAGGCTTCTTTTCCATTGCTTTCGTCGCAATATAACAATGCTTTGATGGACATGGCATCTATAAGATAACGGACACTGTATTCAAAAGGGTTTTTGTTTATTATGAGATCCGCATAGGTGTGCGACTTCTCCCTCTCGCCCATTCTATAATAGACATAGGCAATATTTACAATGTTGCTGCCCATGGAATCAGCGTTTTCAAGGGAGCGACTTATGTTTAACGCCTCCATGTAATGGTTCAGTGCCTTTATATAATTCCTCTTCTTATAGGCATTTTCTGCCCTCTGGTTTGATTCGATGGCTATCTGTTGTCTCTCAGAGGGCTGATGAGGGCCTGTAGAACAACCGGGACAGATAAATAGCAGGGGAAAGATAATGGTGAGTACAAGGGGTCTTGTGTATGTAAGAATAAGGTGTAAAAAAGGTATCCTATTCATAGCTGTCCACCTTTATTGTCTTTTCTTCCGGTATCTTTATCTTTGAGCTTATAGGCCATGTCTTCTTAACAGCCCCGGTAATATCCTTTGCATCATCTGTAATATCCGTCACCTTATCCATGAGAACAGGGGCACCGGATGTGGTATGCTTTATATCATCTGTAATCTTCTGGACATCTGTAAGGCTTTTATCAACCTTATCAAGCATATTCGGGAGTTTTGTCTCCACATTTTTTAATATATTATTAGTCGTATCTACAGTATCCTTTATTGACCCAAGGAGTGTATCGGTTTTTTTCATGGTGTTTTCAAGGTTCTTGTCCGTATTCTTTAACATGGTATCTATGAGCTCCCTTGTGTGCTGTATATCCCCTGACAGCTTATTCACATTTCCCAGTATCTGTTTTACATCACCCTTAGGGTCATTTATATAGTGGATAATCTGTTTTATATCAAGGAGGACAGGTTTTATATCATCCTTCAGCTCCTCTATTATCTCGTTGATGCTCTTTGCCCCCTGAAAGTTTAGATAACCACCCTCTGGGATCTGTTTTGCCTGGACAGAACCAGGGGTAACCTCCAGGACAGCATCGCCTATATACCCTTCTTTTACAAGCTTTATGGTAGAGTCTGTCTTTATCCACTTCATATATTTTGTGTTTATCGATATCTCCACCTTTACCTTGGCCACATCATCGAGGGAGAGTTTTTCAATCTTGCCTATCTTGAATCCGCTCAGCTTTACAGCCTGTCCCTCATTCAGGCCCTGACCGTTTTCTGATATAAAATAGAGTTTTGTCTTATTGGTAAATACATCCCTCTGAATCCCAATAAAGACTATAATGCCTGCAATGCCGAGGATGGCAATAAGGACAAAAAGCCCTATCTTCTTGGATAGGTATTGGAATCTTTCATCTGTCTCTTTCATGACCGCCATATCTTAAACCCCTTTTCATCCGGTACGATATTATACTCTGCCTTAAGGTCTCTCAGAGATTCATCAGTGGACGCCAGATATATGGAGGTCCTTTTTGGATTTGCCCTGTGAAATCCTTCGGCAATCTCCCTTATCCTCTCTACCCTATCTGATTTTAGCCCGGTAAAAACATCGTCATATATCATCAGTTCTGGCTCCATTAATATGGACCTTATAAGACATATAATCCTCTTATCGAATGCAGACAAGGTTCCTGGGAGCCTGCCCATATAACCAGATAGAAATTGTGCGTCCATATCAAAATTTTTGTAAAATTCAATAACCCTCGTCTCTATCTTTTCAGGCCTTATGCCATAATGAAACCATAGTGGAAGGGCTATGTTCTCCCAGACCTTTAAGTTACTTATAACCCCGCCGTTCTCCCATACTACCCCCACCTTCTTCAATGTATCATAATACACATTAATATCCACATTAAATATATCCCTGTCAAATAAAACCACTCTACCCCTTTTGGGTCTCTTTATGCCAAGGGTCAGGTCTATAAATTCATTCTTCTCTATGTCTGAATGAAAGATAACCTTATAGACCCTCCCTTCCTTAAAATCAAATGATGGTATCTCAAGGAATTCACAGACTATATCATCAAACCTAATCATATAAAAGAAACAACAGTAATGATACCGTCAAATATCAAAACAACAAAGAGGCTCTGCATAACAGCAAGGGTTGTAACCTGAGGTATCTCGGTAATAGAAGATTTGACCCTCAGTCCATGATAGCATGAAATAGTAGAGATGAGAAGCCCGAATATAGCACTCTTTATAAGAGAGACTGCCACCTGAAATATACTCAATACAGAGAATACCCCTTTTAGCTGCTCATAAAACAGTATATCGGTAAAAAGGGATGAGACAATAAGCCCGCCTGCTATGGCGCTTATCTGAAAATAAAAGGCCAGCATAAATACAGAGGCAGATATGCCTATTATCCTGGGCATGACAAGGTATGCATAGGGGTCTATACCCATTGTTATCAATGCATCTATCTCCCTGTTGGCCTTCATAGAACCGAGTTCTGCTGCAATGGCTGTACAACTTCTGGCAATAACTATAATTGCCACAAATAGAGGCCCTAACTCACGGACAACAGTCCAGACAAGTATCCTGCCTGTTAGAACAGGGTTGAAACCCACTATATTGGCAACCTGCGTAATGATAACAATACCTATCAGGATACCGATTAATGCAACTTTGTTCAATGCCTCGATACCGGTGAAATATATCTGTTTATACAAGACAGAACGGACAGGGGGGATCTTGAGATATGTGATATGTCTTATGGCGTCTACAAATAAACTATATGTGCCCCTTGCATGCTGGGCTGAGACAATAAGCCCCTTTCCTATCTTATAGGTAACATCCAAGATATAATGTCCCTACATAGTTTTTCAAAGCTACCATCTAATGCCCTGTGAATCAAGATACTCCTGGGCCTTTTCATTACCAAGCCTTGCAGCGGCCTTATAATCCCTGATTGCCTCTTCTTTTCTCCCTATATTAAAAAGGGCATTTCCCCTGAAATAAAGGATGTATGCGTCATCAGGGTTTGCCTTGAGGACCACTGTATAGTCCTTTATGGCATTCTCGTAATCATTGAGGTTATCATATGCTATTGCCCTGTTAATATAAGAATCCATATCCCTTGGGTTAAGCTCTATGGCCATGGTAAATGCCTCTGCAGCCTCCTTGTGGTTTCCTGCCACACCAGAGGCATAACCTTTTTCAAACCAGTCTATGGCGCTCAGATTCTTTATCGCATCATCAAACTGCTTCATCTTGATAGCCCCAGGGACAACCTCCTTGATAATCTTATCCACCTTTTCTTCCACAGTGCCTTTCAGTGATAGTTTCTTTTCTGCCTTCTCCTTTTCAAGCTCCTTTTTCAGTCTCTCTATCTCTTTCATGGCATTGTCTGCCTTTTTTCTCGTCTCCTCGAGTTCCTTTGTCTTGCTATGGTCTTTTCTCAGGTTATCCACTGATTTTGCCACCTCATCAGGGTTGGCTGCTATCTTTGCCTTTAATGCATATACCTTGCCATCCCATTTTTCGTCAATAATCTCGGTCTTCACTATGCCGGCTGTAAGGGTTGTTATCTGGTCTTTTGTAAGGTCAAAGTTTTTTATCTCTGTCTTACTTTCAAGATATGTCCCCAGTTCTTCAAGGAGGAGTCTCTTTACCTGCTCTAAGGCTACTGCCCTGCTGGAGACCTTGCTATCCACCTCGCTTGCCTGGTAGACATACTCCCTCTGGAATGTAACAAGCTCAGCAAAAAGCAGGCTGTTGGCTACAAAAATAAAAGAGATTATACCAACAAATATCTTTAGGTATGACCATCTCTTTCTCGTAATGTCTATTTCTTTGCCTTTTGTCATTATAATCCCCTCCTGGGTTATATTATCCAATCTATTCTATGGGTCTTTTTTTACAATCTCAGAGATTTTACCCCACAGCTCTTTGTCGCTTACTACCCTGTCTATAATAGTAGTTATTACACTGTTTAATATCTTCTGTATTTTTTCATCAGAGACTGATATGTCTGTCCATGTATTGGCACTTTCATATGTGGGTATATAGAATATCTGTGCCTTCTTTACATCGCCTACCATCAACTTTATATTTGCCTTTGCCTCATATGCCTTTGTTGTGAGTCCTTCTTTTACAACCACCTCGAGCTGCTGGATGTTACCGCCTATTACTATCCTGCCCCACTCCTTTTTAATGCCCTTTTCCTGGAGGTCCCATTTCGGTATATCACCGGTCACAGTGAGATTTGCCTTATATAATGCATCTCTTAAGGCATGGGCAATGCTTGTTGATGGTTCCTGCTGTATTGTTATTACTGGGATCTTCCTGTCCTTTGTATCCACAACCCTCCCAATGATGTATCTGTTATCTATCTTTCTTGAGTCATTAAATTCAGCAACAGTAAAAACTACCTTTGACAGGTCACTGTCAGGTCTTGACACTGCCTTTGTTGGTTCGTATTTGATATTTACATTGTAAGATGATACAGATGAGCAGGATACACACATAAGGGAGATAAAAAGTAAAGCCAGTATGAGGTATCCTTTTTGATATAAAAATTTATCCACGGTCTGTCTTCCTCCTTAAATCCCTTAAACTTTTTTATTTAATTAGCTGATATTACCACCTTTGCATCACTCAGATAATCATTTCCGTGCATTGTTGTCTCTTTTATGAGTCTCGCACCCTCCGGGCTTATAAGTATCAGGTTTTCTTTAGTTATATCTGATACAGGTATTATAATGGCATTATTTCCTATATAACTATTCTTTTTTGCCTGCTCTATATTATCCGCATACCTTACAACCCCGTAGTTTCTTATAACCTTTGGTTTTACTGTCTTTACAGAATATACTGTAACATGTTTGTTTCCCTCCCCCACTGTGATAACTACAGGGAGAAGCTGCCTCTCAAAGAAACGGCCTTCAAGGTCAAGTATTAAACCTGTCACCGGTTTACTGGAGTCATAGACAATGCCCTTTGGTTTTGTTGTGCCTGCATCCTTTACAGGGACACCGCCAGGCACATCAAACCTTTCAGGAGGTGCAATAGTGGGTTCGTTTTTATGGCTTATATCAAGGGCACTTATCAAAGATTTTCCTGTATTGCAACCACCTACATTGTTACTCACGCATACCCTCATCTCAACAGTGGCTACCGGGACATCGTTCTCCCATTTCAGTTCCCTCTTCACAACCTGGGCACCCCTTATGGTGCCTTCAATGCGGCTACTTATGACATCCTCTTTGAGTATCATATTCACAACCTTTGTATTAGAATCAATCCGCACATCCTTTACAGTCTCCAGCAGTGCCCTCTGGGCCATAACCTCTGCAACCCTCAT
>JAKPCK010000135.1 GCA_029553295.1 Deltaproteobacteria bacterium
ACATATGATGTCAGAAGATATATCTAAACCAGGATGGCTCGCCTGTAAATTGAATTTAATGGGTATTTTGATTCTGATGCTATTTTTGATTCAGGGCTGTGCAGTCTCTTATACAGTTAAGATAAACGGCTATATTGATCCCTCAAGACCATTAAATATAGAACCAGGCACAAAGATACATTTAGTGGAGGATACAAAGGCAAAAAACCCCCTCCTTGAGAAAGAGATTAAAGGTAAACTTGATAATATGTTGAAATTAAAGGGTTACGAGGTTACAGATTCAGAGGCTGCCGGATATTATATGCTCTATGGATACGGCATAGGACATGAGAGGACCATAACAAGCACCATGCCTGTATATACCCCAGGGAAAACAGCAACGGTTACAAAGACAGGGCCCAAAGGTACATCATATTCAACAATCCAGACCTCAGGTTCTACAACCTATGTCCCTTATACCACCACTGTTAGCGATAAATGGCTTTATATAAAGCTGGTAGAAGGCGAAGATTACAGAAAAGAAGGGAGAGATATTCCTGTTTGGATAGGTGAGGCATCCATAACCGGGGAAGGCGGTGATATACGGGAGCTGATAAATTATCTTATCGCAGGGATTTATAACTATTTTGGTAGAAAAACAGAAAAGACAATCATTATTAATGTCCAGGAGGATGACCCTTTAATAAAACGGATCATGAACAGATAATAGTCCTTCAATACCTTACAGAATTTTTAACAGCCTCCATAAGGCATTCTAACTTAAAGACCTCTGCACGGCACATCCCAAAAATATATTGAAAACATAAGATATTTACGGATAATATCAACAATATTATACCCCAAAGCAAGGAGATGTCTTACTTCAGATAGATTCACAGCCTATAGCTTTGCCGATTATATAATAGAGACCAGGAAGAACAACCCAACCTCTAAGACAATATACGGGATACACCAATAAAATTAAAGAAACATCTGGTTGTCATGGTTTACTGAGAAACGAGGCCACAACATTCTGCAGGACTGATTTTTCGCATAGGAAAGAATAATGCCCGCAGTCCCCTGGCAGTTTTGATATCTCTGCATTTATCTGGCGTGCGAAATTGAGTCCAGGCCCGGGGTAAACCATATAATCATGGTCTGCAACCATAACAAGCATTTTTGCACGTACAGTCTTTGCAGCCTCTTCCTCTGACCCTCCGAACTGTCTGAATATATCGTGCGTCATCAAAGCCTTCAACTGCCATATCCAGTTGTAGGGATTGTACTTGCTGAGGGATTCTCCTGTATTTTTCAGCATCTCCGACAGTTCACTATTTTTAACCTTTGTGGCAAAATAATGGGGGGTTTTTGATGCGAGCATATGGAGTGGTGCCACCACCCGCACTGCAGTTCCATTGGCACTGCAGTTCATTGCTGTTGTGATTGCATTAATCTCTGCCTGCCAGAAGAGAAGGTCGTGCGGGGTCATTTTTGTGGTTCCCGAGATGGAAATCGCTTTCTTTGCAAGGTCAGGATAAGAGATAACCCATTGAAATGCCTGAGCACCTCCCATGGATATACCAACAATTGCATGGAGCCTGTCTATCTTAAGATGTTCAGTAAGAAGGACATATCCTGCTCTCACCATATCCCTCAAGGAGAATTCCGGAAACTCTTTTCCAGGCTGAGTCCTGCTGTTAGACGGAGAGGAAGATATACCATTTCCTATATTATCAAAGGCAATGACGAAAAATTTTTCAGTATCCACAGCCTTTCCTGCACCAATAAATCCTATGTTAGAAAGCTCCTCTGATGTCCCTGCAAACCATGTTGGAAAGAAGACAACATTGGATCTATCCTTATTCAGCCTCCCGAAAGTCCTGTAGCCCACAACACAATCCTTGATAGCCTTACCGCTCTCAAGAGAAAAATCACCAAGTCTTGCATATTTCAGTTCACCATCAGCAAAGACACCCCCGCATGTCAAGATGAAGATAGAGACCACGCATATTGCACGGATTATTAGTGTCATAAAAACCTCCTTTGCAGATAGACCTGAAGATTATACCAACAGATACCCTTTTTTATCTTTGATGTAAACAAAAAAACAGTATTTTAATCCCTTTTGAATCCACCAACCTTTCTCTTCCTTTTTCATGCAACCTCGCTGAGGTCTATATTTGCCCTCCATCTTCGTTCCGCAATGTTTTTTATCCTTGCAAGGGCTTGTTCAGAGAGCAGGTTCATAGCCTCTTTTGCCATTGCCCTCGCCTTTGTCATGATTACGCTGTCGCGGACAATGTTGCCAACCCTGAAATCAGGGATGCCTGATTGCCTTGCCCCCATAATATCGCCAGGTCCTCTTATCTTCATATCCTCCTCGGCTATTATAAACCCATCCGTAGTCTGCTCCATTATCTTCAGCCTTTTTGTCGCAAGGTCTGTCCTTTTTGAGGAGGAAATAAGGATGCATTTTGAGGGATATATGCCCCTGCCCACCCTGCCTCTCATTTGATGAAGCTGGGATAAACCGAACCTCTCTGCATGCTCAATGACAATAATCGAGGCATTGGGACAGTCTATACCCACCTCAATAACTGTGGTGCAGACAAGGATATCAATCATACCCTTTTTGAATAACCCCATAGTCTCTTCTTTTTCTTCAGGTCTCATCCTGCCATGGAGAAGCCCAACATTACAGGAGGGGAAGATAGAATGGGAGAGATATAAGGCCATCTCCTTTGCATTCAGTAGATCCATTTTATCCGATTCCTCTACAAGGGGGTATACAATATATGCCTGTCTCCCCTTTTTTATCTCATCCTCTATTATTTTATATGCCTGATCCTTGTCTTTTTCGTTTAGGACCTTTGTCTCTATGGTCTGCCTGCCTGTGGGCATCTCATCTATTATAGATACATCAAGGTCACCGTATACAACCATGGAGAGTGTCCTTGGTATGGGTGTGGCTGTCATTACAAGGGTATGAGGGATAATATGGTTTTCAATTTTTGTATTGAGAACCTTTGACCCATCCATATTGCCCCCTGTTTTCTCCCTGGATATTGCCTTTTCTTTCAACAATTTTCTCTGTATTACCCCGAAGCGGTGTTGTTCATCTATTATTACAAGGCCGAGTCTGTTAAATAGTACATCCTCCTGGATAAGGGCGTGGGTGCCCACAATTACCTGTATTTTCCCTTCCTCTATACCTTTGAGTAACCTATCCCTTTCCCTCCCCATATTACCCCTTAAAAACACAGTGGATATACCCATATTCTCAAAGGCACTGTGGATTGAAAGATAATGCTGCTCTGCAAGGATCTCTGTGGGTGCCATAAATGCAACCTGATAGCCGTTGTCTATGGCTATGCACGATGCAAGGACAGCACATATGGTCTTGCCGCACCCTACATCTCCCTGGAGGAGTCTATTCATGGGGGCAGAGGATGCCATATCTTTTATTATCTCCTCCATGACCCTAATCTGGGCATGTGTAAGGTCAAATCCCAGGCTTTTTTTGTAAGAGTTGTATAGATTTCCATTAAGACTGAAGGCTATCCCTTTTTCTTTTTTTATAATGGCCTTTTTTAAAAACATGGCTATTTGAAACAATAGGTATTCCTCGAGTATAAGCCTTTCTTTATAAGGTTTTTCAATAAACGCAGGGATATTTGAGTCATTGGATTCATAGGATGGTAGGTGCAGCATTGATATGGCATGTTTAAAGGGGATAAGATTGTAATGATGCTCTATTTCTGGAGGGATTATGCCCTCTATTAAACTGCCATAGTCTTTTAATACCTGTTTTATCAGGTTTCTCAATGTCCCCTGTTTAATCCCCTTTATCTCTGGGTAGATAGGTATTACGCTGGCCAGGTCTTCTGCCTCTTTTTTGTCTTCTAAGACATATAAATCCGGGTGGACAATCTGCATATCCCTTCCAAACCTGGTCACCTTCCCGGAGATAAGAAGGAGATTCCCCTTTTTACAGGTATTTTGTAGATAGGTCCAGTTTCCATGAAACCACTTGAGGATTATACTGCCTGTGCTATCGGTCACCCTTGAGGAATAGCTCTTTTTTTTATAATAGGTTGAAAATGACCTCCTCACCCCTTCTGTGACCTCTGCCATTATCAATGCGCCTTCACCTTCTTTTAAATCCCTGATGTCCTTTATGGTTCTTCTGTCTTCATAACGTATGGGCAGGCACCAGATAAGATCCTCAATGGTTTTGATACCTTTTGCCTCAAGGTGAATACTAATCTTATCCCCGATACCCTTTAATGCCTTTACTGGATAATCACAGAGTTCTTTTTTGATTTCCATTCTATTGATTTTATATTACAATACATCTATTATAATTCCAATCTAATCAGGAGAAAAGAATGGAAAAGATAAAGGAGATACCGGTTAAAGGCACTTTAATCAGAGTAATAAAAGGTGACCTGACAGAGAGTGATGTGGATGCCATAGTCAATGCTGCAAACTCCTATCTCCAGCATGGTGGAGGTGTAGCCGGGGCGATTGTCAGAAAAGGTGGCAGTATTATCCAGGAGGAGAGCAACCGCATTGGATTCTGCCCTGTAGGTTCTGCTGTTATTACCTCAGCAGGGAGACTGAAGGCAAGATATGTTATTCATACTGTAGGACCGAGATGGGGTGAGGGTGACGAAGAGAATAAACTCAAAAGCGCTGTGAAAAATACGCTGCTTCTTGCGGATGAAAAAGGGTTTAAATCCATATCCATACCTGCAATAAGCGCAGGTATATTCGGGTTTCCAAAGGATAGGTGTGCCGAGATTATATGTGGAGAGACTGTGAATTTTATAAAAGGCAGGGAGACATCCTTAAAAGAAATTAATTTTTTTCTTATTGATGATGAGATGATTGGCTATTTCACAAAAGAGATGGATAGATTTAAGCCTGAGGTGTAGGTAAGGGTTTTATATATTACGATAAGGGGTCTTATATGGATGATAGAGATAGGTTGTTGGCGATATTGAAAAGTTTATCCTATGAAGAAGGCGAATTCATTCTAAAAAGCGGTAAGAAGAGTTCGTTTTATATCGATGCCAGAGAGACTACGCTAAACCCGGAGGGTATGTATCTCACAGGGAGTATAATGTATAGAATGGTGAGGGATATACCCAGGATACAGGCAGTGGGCGGTGTAAGCGTAGGTGCTGACCCCCTGGTATGCTCTGTGGTATTGTATGCCCATAGCAGGCAGGACAACCTCTCAGGTTTTTTTATAAGAAAAGAGCCTAAAGGGCATGGAAAGAATCTATGGATAGAGGGCGCAAAAAATCTTACCACAGGTATGGATGTGGTTATCCTTGAGGATGTAGTAACCACAGGTGGTTCCTCCATAAGGGCTATCGAGATTGCCCAGAATGAGGGCTATAATGTTAGGGCACTGATTGCCATCCTTGACAGGCTTGAAGGGGGAAAAGAGGCAATAGAATCAAAAGGTTACATTTTTAAATCTATATTTAACATTAATGATTTGAGACAACATAAAGTATAAAAACCAGTATCTATTTAATTAACCTTCAAATAAAGGCTATGTGAACATGGGACTTATTAATCTGACAGATAAAGATTTAAAACTCTTGATGGTTGGCGGCAAAGGCGGTGTTGGAAAAACGACATGCGCCTCATCCATTGCCCTGAAGTTTGCAATGGAAGGTAAGAAGGTACTTTTGATATCCAGTGACCCTACCCCATCTCTGTCAGATATATTCGAGATTACCATAGGGGATAGAGAGAAGAAGATAAGTAATGAATACGAACTCTACGGACTGGAGATATCCTCTGATATTGTCCTTGCAAGGTGGAAAGAGAGGTTTGGACCTGAGATATATGAGGTTATATCGTCATTTGCAAAGGTTGACTATGATTTTGTCGACTATGTGGGGACTGCCCCGGGTATAGAGGAAGAATATATGCTCAACTTTATAATCGAGCTTGTTGAGGGTGGCAAATACGATATAGTTGTCTGGGATACAGCCCCGGCAGGTCATACATTGAGGCTTTTGCAACTGCCCCATCTTTTTTTAAGACACATGGAGGCAGCAACTAAATTCTATATGGGCATATATGACTACTTTGAGAAGATAAAGGATGCTGTGAGGCTAAGGGGGTCAAAGAGAACCCTCCTTGAGATTATAAGTAGCTGGGAGGCGCTTTCAGAAAAGATTGTCCATTTTATAAGGGACAGGAATAAAACAAAATATATTATAGTGACCATACCCGAGGCACTTGGAGTGAGACTAACAGACAGGGTTATAAAGGAGTTCAGTGAAAACAACCTCTTGGTTGAGAATATTATAATAAACCATGTGGTGAAGGATGCAGACTGTGAATTCCACATGAAAAGAAAAAAGATGCAGGAATATTACATGGATATGCTGGAAAATAGATATAGGGATATAAATATGGTGACCCTCTATCTCTCAGCAGATGAGATTAAGGGTGTAGAAAAGATAAAAATGGTTGGAGGGTTACTGTTTTCTGATTAAAAAGATATGGATAGACTGAGGATAACAGGCGGTGCCATGAAGGGCAGGTGTCTTAGACTACAGGAGGGGGCTCATGCACGTTATACATCTTCTAAGGTCAGGGGATCCATATTTAATATGCTCGACGATGTTACAGATAAAAAAATCCTTGACCTCTATGCCGGTTCCGGCATATTGGCCATTGAATCCATAAGCAGGGGTGCAGGATACGCAGTAATGGTAGAGATAGATAAAAAAACAGCAATCAGACTCAGAGAGAATATAAAAAATCTTGATTTAGAAGATAGATGCAGTATTATGAATATGGATGTAAAGGATGCAATACCTTTGCTATATAAAACAGGCAGTCTCTTTGATATAATATTTATGGACCCTCCCTATGAAAGAGGTTATGTGAGGGATACCATGATGTTGCTGAGAGGAAATTCTATCTATAACAGAGATACATCCTTTGTGATAGAGACCTCAAAGAGAGAGGATATGGGTTTTATGGAGGAAGGGGGTTGGATGTTGGTTACAAGAAGGCAATACGGTGATACAGTTGTTTCTATCTTCAGGAATGGATTCTATAATTCAGGTTTAAAGGAGTGATCCCATGAAACAGACAATAGCAGTATATCCAGGTTCGTTTGACCCCATTACCAACGGCCATCTTGATATATTGATGAGAGGGCTTGAGCTTGTGGATGTCGTAATAGTAGCTGTGGCACATAATATTGAAAAGAAAGCCCTTTTTACAGTAGAGGAGAGAAAGGAGCTTATAAGGGAGGCTGTAAATGGAAATAAAAATGTTATAGTAGACAGCTTCGAGGGCCTCCTTGTGGATTATGTAAAAAAGGTCAATGCAAGGTTTGTCATAAGGGGTCTCAGGGCCATGAGCGATTTTGAATACGAGTTTCAGATGGCATCTATGAACAGAAATCTAAACAGAGATATGGATACAATCTTTATGATGACAAGCAAGGATTATTTTTTTGTAAGCTCCAGGACCATAAAAGAGGTGGCAGGCTTTGGTGGGTGTGTTGCAGATTTTGTCCCCCCGATAGTGGAAAAGAGACTAAAAGAGAAGTTCTCCATTAAATGAGATATTATCTGTCCCGAATCTTTTTATCTCTACTGTGCCTGTGTTTTATAGGATATGTATGGGCAGATGAGGCAAAAAAATCCGTCCATAACAGGGACAAACACAAAGACGGCCAGATTAATATCATTACTATAAGCGGTGCAATTAATCCCCCTGTTGCCGGTTTTATATCTGAATCCATCTCTAAAAGCGAAAAAGATAGCGCTGAGGCATTGATATGCCTTATTGACACCCCTGGGGGCCTTGATACATCCATGAGGGAGATAGTAAAGGCCATAATGGATTCAAATACCCCTGTTGTTGTCTATGTCTATCCATCAGGGGCAAGGGCTGCATCTGCAGGGAGTATAATACTACTTTCCGCCCATGTCGCTGCCATGGCACCGGGGACAAATGTGGGTGCTGCACACCCGGTCTCTATAGGTAAGGATAAGGCAGACAAGGAGATGATGTCCAAGGTGGTCAAGGATGCAGAGGCATATGCAAGGAGCATTGCCATGAAAAGGGGGAGGAATGTGGAGTGGGCAGCAAAGGCAGTAAAGGAGAGCGCCTCTATCCCTGCCAGGGATGCCCTTGAAAAAAATGTTATAGATATTGTGGCAGAGGATATAGACAGGCTTATAGATGGTATAGATGGAAAGGTTGTTGAGACAAAAAAGGGAAAGATAAAGTTGAACCTGAAGGGGAAAAAAAGAAATACCTTTGATATGCCTTTTAAATACAGGTTCCTCTCTTATATAAGCGACCCTAATGTAGCCTATATACTCATGATGATAGGTCTTTACGGTATATTATTCGAGATATACAGCCCTGGTGCCATATTTCCTGGGGTTATAGGCGGCATATCCATTATCCTTGCACTCTATGCATTCTCCACAATCCCCATAAGCTATGCAGGTGTATTTTTAATATTACTGGGTATTGTATTCTTTATCCTCGAGCTAAAGATAATAAGCCATGGCGTCCTTGGCATAGCAGGTATCATATCCATAGTGATTGGCTCTATTATGCTTGTGGATTTACCGTACAGCGCACTGTCTATTTCGTGGAAGAGTATACTCATTGTTGCTATACTCTCTGGTATATTTTTCTTTGGTGTGTTATCCTATGCAGTAAAGGCACAGCTGTCAAAGGTAAAGACCGGGAAAGAGGGTATTATAGGAGAGGAGGGGGAGGCAATAACAGACATACAAGAAAAAGGTAAGGTTTTTTTACACGGTGAGCTCTGGAATGCAAGGAGTGATGTCTCGATAAAAAAAGGGGAGCGGGTAGTCGTTGAGAAGATAGATGGGCTTTTGCTCATTGTAAAGAAAAAGGGAGGTTAGAATGATACCGTTTGCATTTGTAATTGTAATTATTATTTTTTTCCTTGCCAGTGCAATAAAGATTTTAAATGAGTATGAGAGGGGTGTTGTATTCAGGCTCGGAAGGGTCCTTGGTAGCCCTAAGGGGCCTGGCCTTATAATCCTGATCCCCATAATCGATAGGATGGTAAAGGTGAGTCTGAGGACAGTAGTCCTCGATATCCCACCCCAGGATGTTATTACAAAGGATAATGTATCCATAAAGGTGAATGCAGTGGTATATTTCAGGGTAGTAGATGCCCTAAAGGCTATTGTGGAGATAGAAAACTATCTCTATGCCACAAGCCAGCTTTCCCAGACAACATTGAGGAGTGTCCTTGGTCAGGCAGAACTAGATGAGCTGTTGTCCCACAGGGAAAAGATAAATGATAGGCTTCAGGATATACTGGATGCCCATACAGAGCCCTGGGGTATAAAGGTGGCTAATGTAGAGGTGAAAAATGTGGATCTACCCCAGGAGATGCAGCGTGCCCTTGCACGACAGGCAGAGGCAGAGAGGGAAAGAAGGGCAAAGGTTATAGGGGCAGAAGGAGAATACCAGGCTGCTACCAAATTATCAGAGGCATCAGAGATACTATCCAAGAATCCTATGGCACTGCAACTCCGCTATCTCCAGACGCTCATAGAGATATCAACGGAGAAGAACTCGACCATTGTATTTCCAATACCCATAGACCTGATTAAGGTCTTTACAGACAATATAAAGAAGGATTGATAATATTTGGTTGGGGATTATAAGGATATTTAGAGGGGAATAGAGGGATGAAGAGATGGATTGTTGTTTTGCTTGTATTGATTTTCTGGGCCTCTTCTGCCTATGCAAGGCCTGCACACCATAAAAAGGTGGTAAAAAAGCCTGTTGCAGAGAAGGCAGCACCCTATAAGGCTTTTATAGTAACAGAGGCATCGACAGGAAGGATGATAGACGGTGAGAATATCCATGAAAAAAGACCACCTGCCAGCGTCACAAAACTCATGCTTGCCTATGTAGTTATGGATAAGCTCAATAAAAAGGAACTGAACCTCACCGATAAGATTACTGTATCAAAGGAGGCATCAAAGATAGGGGGCAGCCAGGTCTATCTAAAAGAGGGTGAGGTATTTTCATTAGAGGACCTTATGAAGGCAACCCTTATTGCCTCAGGTAATGATGCGGCATTTGCCATTGCAGAGCATGTGGCTGGTGGCAAGGAAGAGTTTATAAAACTCATGAATGAAAAGGCAAAGGCCATTGGCATGGCTGAGACCGAATTTAATTCTGTCCATGGTCTCCCGCCGTCAAAGGGGGAAAAAGAGGACTTAACCACCTGCCATGACCTTGCCATACTGGCAAGAGAGTTGCTTAGATACCCTAAGATAATCGAATGGACATCTATTAAGAGTGAGGGCTTCAGGGATGGGAAATTTATAATGAACAACCATAATAAGCTCCTTACCAAGATGCCTGGTATAGTAGACGGTCTAAAGACAGGATACTACAGTCAGACCGGTTTTAATATAGTAGCTACAGGAAAAAAGAACGAATTAAGGCTTATTGTAGTTGTTATGGGTAGCCCTTCAGCAAAGATAAGGGATGAAGTTGCCATAGAAAAGTTTAAGAAGGCCTTTTCTCAATACAAGGTAGTGAATGTTGTAAAAAAAGGAGAGGTCATAGACAAGGACATATTCCTTATAGATGGTAAATACAGGAAGATAAAGGGAGTGGCAAATGCAAGTTTTGTATATCCTGTACCCAGCGAAAAGAAGGATTTGATAAAAAAGGAATATGTGGTCCAGGAAAAGGTAAAGGGCGAGGTCAAGGAAGGCCAGAAGCTCGGCGAGATTGTTGTGAGGCTTGAGAATAATATCATTGCAAAGGTGGATATCGTGTCTCCGGTATATGTTCCCAAGGCAAACCTGTTTACAAGATTTATAAGAAGATTGGGGTTAAATATCTAAAATGGAAAAAGAATTTTCAATGTTAAACGGCAAGGAGATTATAGTAGGCATCACAGGTGGTATAGCAGCATATAAGACAGCGGAATTGGTAAGGGAGTTGACCAAAAGAGGTGCCAATGTCCATGTGGTTATGACAAAAAATGCCATGGAATTTGTAACGCCCCTGACATTCCAGACCATCTCGGGGAACCCTGTGGTCCATCAGATGTTTGAGCTGTTTTATGGCTCTAAGATAGGTCATATTGCCCTGTCGGACATTGCAGACCAGATGGTTATTGTCCCTGCAACGGCAAATATAATAGGTAAGATTGCAAATGGTATAGCCGATGATTTTTTGACTACTATGGTAATGGCAACTACAGTGCCCATACTCTTTGTCCCTTCCATGAATACAAAGATGTGGGAGAGTAAGGCTGTCCAGTGCAATATAGGAAAGCTAAAGGAGAACGGTTTTGAGATAATGGAGCCAGGGACAGGAGACCTTGCCTGCGGGACACATGGAAAAGGCAGGCTACCTACCATTGGCGAGATTCTCGAGAAGATGGAGGATATATTCACGAAAAAGGACCTCAAAGGAGAGAGGATACTGGTTACTGCAGGCCCTACAATGGAGTTTATTGACCCTGTGAGGTGTATCACCAACAGGTCATCGGGGAAGATGGGATATGCCATAGCAAAACTGGCAAGGAGAAGGGGTGCAGAGGTTATACTCATAACAGGAAAGACGTACCTTGAGCCGCCGAGAAATGACATAAGGATTATCGAGATAACCACGGCATATGAGATGAGAGAGGCGGTCCTGGAGCACTATAAAGATTGCTCTGTTATAATAAAGACAGCGGCAGTGGCTGATTTTAGATGCCGTGCAGAAAACTGTCAGAAGATAAAAAAACAGGAGGATCAGGATATCCTTTTATTGGAGCTTGAAAAAAATCCTGATATTATCGGAGAACTGGGAAGGATTAAGGAGGATAGGATACTTGTTGGTTTTGCAGCAGAGACAGAGAAGCTTGTTGATCATGCCTATGATAAACTAAAGAGAAAAAAACTCGACCTTATCATTGCCAATGATGTATCCAAGCCAGGCATAGGATTCGGCTCTGATAAAAATGAGGTTACTATAATAGATAAAACAGGCTATGCAAGGCATGTGCCGGAGAAGAGCAAGGATGAGATTGCCGATGTCATCCTCGATGCAGTAAAGAGGTTGCTAAAAAAGAAAAAAAAGGAGAGATAGAATCTTTTACCACTCTATTGATAGCGTTAATTGCCATTTATGTTTATTATGTCAAGAAATACCTTGAAAACCTCCATAAGGCCCCTGAAAAAGGTCTCCAAGCTGGGGCACACCTTTTCCGCTTCAGCGGGACCGATAATCAGTTCTATGTTAAATAGATATAAAAGTCCATACCAAACAAAAGAGATGAATCTTAAGAACTTTGCAGGATTTTGCAGAGGTCTTTCATCTATATTTATTTTCTTTTTTTGCATGTTGGTCTTATCCATATACATATGCCATGCCTACGCAAAAGAGGACAGGATAGCTGATGTTGTGGAGGCTGCAGGCGCAGCAATAGTAAATATCAAGACAGAGGAGATTGCCAGGTCTGATTTAGAAGAAGATAGAAAAGCACCATTTACTAAAAGGTTTATGGAGTCTGATTTAGAAGAGGAGGTAAACGAGAATTACGGCTCCGGTGTTGTAATAAACCCCAATGGCATCATTGTTACCAACGAACACCTTATCTCCAAGGCAATCAATATAAGGGTAAAATTTCTAAACGGCAAGGAATACGATGCCTATGTAATGGGCAGTGACCCTGAGTTTGATATAGCCCTTTTAAAGATAGCAGATAAAACAGAATTCCCATACCTGAAGGTCAATAGAAAAAAACCGGTTAGGGTAGGCGAGAGGGCTATAGTTATAGGGAATCCCTATGGCCTTTCCAATTCTGTCAGTGTTGGTGTTGTTAGTGCCCTTGGGAGAAACCTCAGGATAGATAACAAGGTTTATGTGAACCTTATACAGACAGATGCTGCCATCAATCCAGGAAACAGCGGCGGCGTCCTTATGGACATAGATGGTAATCCCATAGGTATTGTGACTGCCATATACAGTGAAGGAAAGGGTATAGGCTTTGCCATACCCATTGAAGATGTTATGAATATGCTCTCCGAATTCCTTGACGTAAATGTGAAAAGGCCTATCTTTGGTCTTTTTATAGAGAAGAAAACCGGTGAGAATGATAATTTTTTCTATGTCCATAGGATAATACCCAACAGCCCTGCAGACAGACTGGGGATAAAGGCTGGTGACAGGATTATAGAGATAAACAACAGGAAGATAAAAGAAGGCATCAAGCTCTATAAGACCCTCAGGGCCCTGGCAAGACAGGATAAGGTCCGGCTAAAGATAATGAGGGGGCAGAGACCTTTTATTGTCGAGGCAGATGTGAAGGATATAAATGAATACAGGCCTACGCCCCTGGATGAGGGCCTGTGTGATATAAGGGTATCTGATATAAAGGGATACCCGAGGCTTAAATACAAGATAAAACAGAGGGATGGCGTTGTGATTACCAAGGTGTATAAAGGCGGTCTTGCAGATAAAAGTGGACTAAGAGACGGTGATATTATTATAAAGATTAATAACTTTTTAATCTCCAACAAGGATGATTTTGAAACCTACATGATGGAGGGCCTGAAGAGAAATTATATTTTATATCAGGTTAAGAGAAGGGATAATATATTTTATCTGCCTGTAAAACTCGATACATTGCTATAGGGGGTTCATATGGACGAAACACTTAATTTTTCTACCTTTATACTTTCTCTGTCTACCTCGGTGCTTGTAAATCTCGGTGAACTGCCAGACCCGATATCTAATGAAAAAAAGGTTGACCTGACCATGGCAAAACACTCGATAGATGTCATCGAGATGCTGAAGGAGAAGACAAAAGGTAATCTTACAGAGGAAGAGGACAGGCTCATAAGCAACATCCTTTATGAGCTCATGATAAAGTATGTAGAGGCTGCTAAAAGAGGTTGATATTTTATTTTACATGGAATTGTATTATAATATAAAACCTTTGAAACGGTGTGAAATTAATCTCTTTTTTGGTATGGATTTTTATAACTATTGAAGATATGAGAGGTTATCGATAGAGGTGTTGAGACCTTTTTCAAAGTGCTCAGTATGATTTAGAAGGATACCAGAGGGGTATAATATGCAAACAATAAGAGAACCATCGGTGAGCGGTTCTTTTTACCCGGGGAATCCTGGTGTTTTAAAAAGGGATATAGAGGCCTATATAAATAATGCAGATATAGAACCCATAAAAGGTGATATAAAGGGCATAATCTCTCCCCATGCCGGGTATATGTATTCCGGTCATGTAGCTGCATATGGTTTCAAGGCAGTATCTAAATCAGCCTATGATACAGTGATAGTTATTGCACCAAGCCACAGGGTGTATATACAAGGCGCCTCTTTAATGGATAGAGGGGGCTATAGAACACCCCTTGGTATAGTTGAGATAGATGAGGAGACAGCAGGGGCAATACTAAAAAAAGATATGATTATCACAAACGATATGGAGCCCCATAGAAGGGAGCATTCCCTTGAGGTCCAGATCCCCTTTTTACAGATTGCACTGGGTAGCTTCAGATTAATACCCATTATTATGGGTGGCAGTGATATAGAGGTCTGCGAGACCCTTTCCTCTATAATCTATGATGCCATTAAAGACATGAAAAAGAGATTCCTTATTGTTGGCAGCACTGATTTATCCCATTACTACCCTTACAAAGATGCTGTAAAAATGGATGGCGTAGCTGTCAGACATATAGATAACTTTGACACCCAGGGTCTGATAAAAGACTTAAGAATAGGAAGATATGAGGCATGTGGCGCAGGACCCATGATTACCACCATGATGCTGTCAAGGATGCTGGGTGCTGATTCCTCAAGGGTCTTAAAGTATGCAAACTCAGGGGATGTAACCGGTGATAAAAGCGGTGTTGTTGGCTATGTCTCAGGTGTTTTCTACAAAAGCCATCTGGAAGGATAGATAATTGAGTCTAACAGAAAAAGATAAGGAATTTTTAAAACAACTGGCAAGGGATGCCATAGAGGCAAGGCTATTTAAGAAGAAACCCCAGAAAAAAGAGATACCTGAGGGCCTGAAAAACCATCAAGGTGCATTTGTAACAATCAAGAAAAAGGGGGACCTGAGGGGTTGTATAGGATACATAAAAGGTTATATGCCCCTCCATGAGACAGTGGAACAGATGGCTGTCCAGGCAGCATTCCATGACCCGAGATTTAATGCCCTCACAAAAGAGGAATATGACGATATAGAGATAGAGATCTCTGTTTTGTCACCTCTAAAAAAGATAGACAGTATCGATGAGATACAGGTAGGCACCCATGGGATATATATAGAGAAAGGCTTTTATTCAGGGCTGCTCTTGCCGCAGGTAGCAACAGAATATGGATGGGACAGAAAGACCTTTCTCGAGCATACATGCTATAAGGCTGGTCTACCAAAAGATGCGTATAAGGAAAAGGATACCAATATCTATATCTTTTCTGCAGATATTTTTTGAGTTATATCAGGGAGTTGTGTATGATAGAAAAAGACATGCCCATAGATTATATTGTAAAGAGATACCCTGAGGCACTAAAGGTATTTGAACAGTATGGCCTTGGATGTGCAGGCTGCCAGGCAGCCCTTTTTGAAAATATAGAGCAGGGGGCATCAATACACGGTATTGAGCCGGATGTCCTTGTGAGCGCCCTTAATAGATTCATTAAAGAGGGCGATATTTAATCATATAATATGACAGGCCTTCCAAGATCGAGACCATTTTCATGGGTCTCAAATCCTTAAAAATAAGAAGGGGCAGGGATGTTTGATAAAAATTTGAATGATGTTAAGGGGTTAATACGTGTCTCTGGAGGCGATGAATCGGCATCTATGGTTATAAAAGATGTCCATGTCCTTGATGTCTTTACTGGCATGCTTTTTAAAGGCAATATCTGGATATACAAAAAGTGGATTGCCTATGTAGGAGATAAAGATGCCAGGATAGGCGAAAATACCCAAGTGGTAGATGGTAGGGGTTTTGTAGCTGTCCCCGGGTATTTTGATGCCCATGGTCACGCAGACCTTTTTTACAACCCCGCTACTTTTGGAGATGTTGTTATAACAACCGGGACAACAACTGTGTTTTCCGATGCCCATGATATGATTAACTCTATCGGGATAGGCGGTTTTGAAGAGGTATTGAAAAGGAATGAGGAGTTTGCATTGAAATATATATGGGGTGTCCCTGCTGCATACCCCCCCTATCCAGAGATAGAAGGCGGCGAGTTTTTTTCTATATACGATATTTGGAGGCTCTTTTCTACCTATAAAGAGTGTGTGTCCATAAGCGAGCTTTCACCGTATATAAGGATTTTGAACAATGAGGACAGTATACTGGAGAAGATGCTTTTAGCAAGGTCACTGGGAAAAAATATAGAGGGACATACCCTTGGTGCATCTTACGACAGATTGAATGTCCTGGTTGCTGCCGGTATCACATCATGTCATGAATCCATAAGGGAGAAGGACCTGATAAACAGGGTAAGGCTCGGCCTGTATACCATGATAAGACATAGTTCCATAAGGAGTGATTTTGAAGAACTCTGCCCTGTTATAAAGGATATGCCTGTAGATACGGTTATCCTTGTTACAGATGGTATATTTGCCGGTGACCTTTTGGAAAAGGGCTATATGGATTTTGTCATAAAAGAGGCTATAGACTATGGGATAGAGCCAGCCCATGCCATTAGGATGGCAACCATCAATCCTGCAAGGTATTTCAGGCTCGACTATCATTTAGGCAGCATAACACCGGGCAGGATAGCGGACATACTGCTCCTGGAGGATATAAAAAAACCCACACCTGTTAAGGTTATAGAAAGAGGCAGGGTAGTTGCAGAAAATGGTGTTTTATTGAGAGGGCCATCGCATTTTCCTTTGATAAAAAATACATATAATCCTTATACATTTGACCATGTGGATGAAGACGAGTTTTCTGTGGGTTGGCACAATGAAGAGAAGATACCTGTTATAGATATTATAGACAGGACAGTTACAAAGAGGTTGGATATAGTGCCCGCAATAGAAGATGGTTGTATTGTTGCAGACAGTAAAAAGGATATAATGAAGATATGCTATACGAGGAGGGAGAAAAAGAAGTGGGGTAAGGGATTTGTAAGGGGTATAGGGGCATCTATAGGAGGTATTGCCACAACTGTTGCCCATGAGACCCATGGTCTACTCGTGATGGGTCTCGATGATACAGATATGGCCACTGCTGCCAATAGAGTATTGGAGATGGGTGGTGGTATTGTGCTCGTTGATAAAGGGGAGGTCATTGATTTGCTTTCCCTGCCCAACGGTGCTATTATGTCAGACCTGAGTATAGAGGAGTTGGCCCTAAAGTTGGTAGATGTGAACAATACCATAAGAAAAAGGGGCAGCAGCCTTGATGACCCTTTATGGACACTGGGCTTTCTGACCTTTACCTCAATAGTTGAATTGAGGATAACCGTATCAGGTGTCTACGATGTGAGAAAAGGAGAGATTGTATTTTGAAGAGAGGCTTCTTTTTTTATCTTATAACCCTTCTTATCCTGTCCATGGTATTCTTCTCTGTGGGATATGCCATATATATCCTAAATGACATACCCTCTGTTAAGGTCCTCAAAGACCTGAAAAATAAGCCTGTATCCACCATATACGGGAATAATGGTCAGGTCGCATATCTCGTAGTCCCTGACAACAGGATTTTTGTCCCCTTCAACAGGATACCAAAACACGTGAAGGATGCCTTTATAGCCGCCGAGGATGCAGATTTTTTCAAACATGGTGCAGTGGATTTCATAAGCATATCCAGGGCTTTTATAAAGAATATCATGTACGGAAGGTTTGTCCAGGGAGGCAGCACAATAACCCAGCAGGTGATAAAGACCCTTATCCTTGGCCCTGAAAAAAGCATTTCAAGAAAGATAAGGGAGGCGATACTGGCTTATAAACTCGAAAACTATTTGACAAAGAAAGAGATACTGAACCTTTATCTCAATAATGTTTATATGGGTCATGGGGTCTATGGTGTTGAGGCAGCAGCACAGGTCTATTTCGGCAAGCATATCCAGGATGTGACAAGGGCAGAGGGAGCACTGCTTGCAGGGCTTGTGCAGGCCCCGTCGAGATATACACCCAAAAGGCATCCGGCAAACGCCCGTATGAGATTTGAGTATGTTGTAGGTCAGATGTATGAGAAGGGTTTTATAGACAATAAAAAAAGAGACGAGATACTTAAGGAACAGATAGCCATTAGAGAGGACAACGGTGTCTTCACAGACAGCTATTTCAAGGACTACATATATCAATA
This sequence comes from Deltaproteobacteria bacterium, assembly GCA_029553295.1. GTDB lineage: Bacteria > Desulfobacterota > Syntrophorhabdia > Syntrophorhabdales > Syntrophorhabdaceae > DTOV01. The sequence continues at coordinate 18,336 of JAKPCK010000135.1, forward strand.
TGTGGAAGAGAAACACGGCAAGGGTATATTTTCGAGAAAAGGCCTCAAGATATATGCTACTGTTGACCCCACATTACAGAGACTGGCAGAGGATTCCATAAAAAGAGGACTTAACCTGTACGAACAGAGAAAGGGTGAATTCACAGTCCTTTTTCACCTTGAAAAAAGGAAATGGGATAACTTTATAAAGGAATACCAGAATAACCTCAAATTTTTACGCCTCACAAAGGACAAGGCTTATAACCTGCTCATATCAGAGAGGATTAAAGATGGCTACAGTGTATATATAGGGAAAGACAAAGGGGTTCTTTCCATGGACACATTTCCGTTTAAACCCGGGGATGTGGTCAAGGGTATATATACAGGGGCAAATAAAAAAGGTATCCATCAGTTTCAGCCTGTAAGGACCCTTAAGGTAGAGGGTGCCTTGATATGTATGGAGGTCCATACAGGACATGTCCTTGCCATGGTCGGTGGTAGGGATTTTGAAAAAAGCCCGTATAACAGGGCTGTGGCTGCAAAGCTCCAGTCTGGCAGTGCATTCAAGCCCTTTATTTACCTCACTGCGCTGAAGAAAGGTTATGACATGGACACATTGATACCGGATGAACCAAGGTCTTATTCTGCAGGTGTTGGTAAATCATGGACACCTAAAAATTATGACGGCAGGTATGACGGCCAGATTACCATAAAGGATGCAGTAGCATACTCAAAAAATGCAGCAACAGTTCAGCTCCTCGAGACAATCGGCATAGGTCCTGTCAAAGAGACTATAAGGGATTTGGGTATAGATGCCGACCTTCCAGACAACCTTTCTATAGCCCTTGGGACATCAAATTTATCCCTTCTTGACCTGGTAAGAGGTTTTTCTGCATTTGCCAACGGTGGTTACAGGATAAAACCTATATTTGTTAAAAAAATAGAGGACTTGGAGGGCAACATCCTTGAGGAGAACAATATAGAGAAACAGAGGGTCATAGATGAGTCCATAGCATACAAGATGAATATGCTCCTTAAGGGTCCAGTAGAATATGGGACAGCCAAGGGTGCATCAAGGATAGGCTATCCCATAGCAGGGAAGACTGGTACAACGAGTAACTATTACGATGCCCTCTTTGTGGGTTATTCCCCTCATATTGCTGCAGGTGTATGGGTGGGGTTCGATGCAAGGACATCCCTTGGCAAGGGTGAAAGTGGTGCAAGGCTGTGTCTCCCCATATGGATGACCTTTATGGGTTCTGCATTAAGGCGATACCCTCCGGATGATTTTGGTATAACCCAGGATATACAGCCACAAGGTTTTTAACCCAGGTTGGAGAGGCCTCAAAACCCATGGAGTCAGAAAGTCAGACCTTTGGGTTTCTTGTCTTTATGCTGTGGCTGGGACAGGGGAGGTCGGGTCAAGGAGTTTTCTGGTAAATATAAGGTAACCTGTGTGGGCCACCATCCTGTCAAAGGGCCTTATCCTCTCGCTTACTGTCTTGTATCTTCTTAACAGTATCTCTACGACCTCTGTGTCACCAAAACCACCATGGGTATCAAAGGCCCTTAGTATCTCTGATATCTGGTTTGTAGTGGGGACTATCATGCCAATTAAACCGCTCTCTTTAGCAAAGCCCCATATGTTATCCGTATAGAGCCAGGGTTCCCTCACATCCACAAATACAGCATCAAAACCAGAACCGCTGTATTCTGAGACATGGCAGTTTATGACCTCTACATTTTTGTTTTGGCAGAATCTTTCTATGTTCTTCTTTGCGTTTCTGAAGTGCCTCTCCTCTTTTTCTATGGTAACAATCCTACCTTCAGGTCCTATAAAACTGGAAAGCATAATAGTCAGGGCACCACTGCCAGTGCCCACCTCCAGCAGATATGAGCCGTATTTTATGTCCATTTTCATACAGATAAAGGCAGCATCCTTGGGGTATATAATCTGGGTATCCCTTTTTACCCCGAACATAATGATGTCCTCTAATGTAGGTCTGTATACTTCATATCCTGAGTATCTTTTTCCAAAGGGATTGCCTACGAGTTCTGAAAATGATAGGGTCCCTCCTTTACCGTTAAATGCCTTGCCTTCCTCAACTCTTTTAAGGTATTTTTTGTCTCTGTGGCATATAAGGACAAGGTCGTTGTTTTCTATCCTATTTTTTGTCATGTCGATTTCTTGTCTTATTTTAGCCACCCGCAGGACGGGTATAGATTACCCTGTATCTGTCTCTGTCTGCCTGATAGCATACTGTGCAGCCTTTTTCAACGCAATCCTCGTCCTTGACCTCATCTTCTGATGGTAGGGGCTCCAGTAGCACCTCAAACCCTATCTCTCTATATAACTCCACCATCTCAGAGAGTCGGGGCTCGCATGCAATAAACCTCTTTTCCCAGCCCTCTTTTATCAACTCTTCTTCCCTTGCCATCTATCTTGACTTTAACCCCCTTTTTTTCTCCAGGAAATAACCTATTGTTTTCTCAAGGCCTTCTTTCAGATGTACCCTGGGCTCCCATTTCAGATATTTTTTTGCCTTTGATATATCAGGACACCTTCTCTTTGGGTCATCCTCAGGGAGTTTTTCAAATACAATCTCAGACCTTGACCCTGTCATATCAATGATATTCTTGGCTATCTCGAGGATGGATACCTCGTGGGGGTTACCGAGATTTATAGGGCCTGGAAATCCTGAGAGATAAGGCTTTGTATAGTCTCTACCCCTTTTCTGCGACCCTGTCTCGTAATCCATCATCCTTATCATGCCCTCAATCATATCATCTATATAGCAGAAGGACCTCGTCTGCATCCCATCGCCGTATATGGTAATTGGCTGGTTATCTATTGCCTGGACTATGAAGTTGCTCACTACCCTGCCGTCATCAGGCCTCATCCTTGGACCGTAGGTATTAAATATCCGGATTACCTTTATATCCACACTGTTCTGTCTCATATAGTCAAAGAAAAGGGTCTCTGCTACCCTTTTCCCCTCATCATAGCAACTCCTCTTTCCAATAGGGTTTACATTACCCCAGTATTCCTCTCTCTGGGGGTGGATCTCAGGGTCACCGTAGATCTCGCTTGTAGATGCCTGCATAATCCTTGCCTTTACCCTCTTTGCAAGTCCGAGCATATTCAGTGCCCCTAATACATTGACCTTTATGGTCTTGACAGGATTATACTGGTAATGGATGGGGCTTGCAGGGCAGGCAAGATTAAAAATCCAGTCTACCTCAAGGAGTATAGGGCTTGTCACATCGTGTCTTATGAACTCAAAATTGGGGTGTTTCATTATCCTGCCCATGTTGGCCTTTGTCCCTGTAAAAAAATTGTCAAGGGCAATGACCTCATGACCATCATTTATCAGCCTCTCACATAGGTGGGAGCCTATAAAGCCTGCACCGCCTGTTACGAGGATTCTCTTTGGTTCATTATAGGTATGGTATCTATACATTTTTTCTGCCTATGCATGTGTATCTGAAACCCAGTTCAGCCATCTTTTTCGGGTTATATTGATTTCTACCATCAAAGATAACCGGGGACCTCATAAGCGTCTTCATCTTTTCAAAGTCCGGCTCCCTGAAAGATAGCCATTCTGTAATAAGGACGAGACAGTCTGCGTCTTTTAAGACCTCATACTGGTTTGCACCAAAGTTTATATTCTTATTGCCTTTAAATATCCCACGGGCAACCTCCATGGCCTTGGGGTCGAAGAGGTTGCAGATGCCACCGCCTCTGGCAAGGGTATCTACTATGTATATAGCCGGGGCCTCCCGCATGTCATCTGTGTTGGGTTTAAAGGCAAGCCCCCAGATGGCAAATCTCTTACCCTTGATGTTATTGTTATAAAAATTGAGTATCTTCTCGGTAAAGACAACCCTCTGCTCCTCATTTACCTTCATTACATCTTCCAGTATGGTTGGTGTGTATCCGTAGTTCTGGGATGTCTTTATCAATGCCCTTACATCCTTGGGGAAGCATGAACCGCCAAAACCTACGCCAGGAAAAAGGAATTTAGGCCCTATCCTTGAGTCACTCCCAATACCCCTCATAACCATCATAACATCTGCCCCTACCTTTTCGCATATATTTGCAATCTGGTTCATAAAGGATATCCTTGTGGCAAGCATGGCATTGGCTGTATATTTTGTCATCTCACTGGACCTTATGTCCATTACGAGAAAGGGTGCACCTGTCCTTACATATGGGTTATAGAGCTCCCTTAGTATCTCCTCTACCCTGCCGTGCTCAACACCTATTACAACCCTCTCTGGCTTCATGCAGTCGTCAACAGCCATACCCTCTTTTAGGAACTCCGGGTTTGATGCAATATCAAAGGGGACATCTACCTTTCTTTCCTCGAGTTCCTTTGCTATGGTCTCTTTTACCATCTCGCATGTGCCCACAGGTACCGTTGATTTCACCACTACTATCCTGTATTTCTCTATGTATCTACCTATATTTTGTGCAACACTGTGGACATATTTTAAATCTGCTGAGCCGTCTTCATCCTGTGGTGTATTGACACATATAAATATAATAAGCCCATGATCAACAGCCTCTTTTATGTCTGTAGAGAACCTCAGCCTGCCTTCTTTAAGGTTATTTTTTACGAGCTCCTCCAGCTGGGGCTCATATATGGGTATTATCCCTTTCTTTAATTTTTTTATCTTTTCTTTATCAATATCCATACAGACCACATCATTGCCTGTCTCTGCAAAGCATGCGCCTGTAACAAGACCTACGTAACCGACACCTATAACTGATATGTGCATATACCCTCCTCTTTTTCATTTTTTAACTTGCACAAGCCCTTAAAGTCAATAAAAATGAGGCTTGAAATTGTTTGGTTTTTTGTGTTAGACTAAAAAATCAAAGTGGGTAGCACCCGCTTTTTTAGTTTAAGGACAAATTATGATAGATGAGGCCAAAGAGGCAGTAATAGAAAAGGTAAAAGAATGCCTGATGCCATTGATGGATGAATACGGCCTGGAGCTTGTTGACGTAGAGTTTAAATCCTCTGGCAGGAGATGGCTTCTCAGGGTCTTCATAGATAAAAGGGGTGGTGTTGTTTTATCTGATTGCGAGAATATAAGCAGGGAGCTCAGTTCAATCCTCGATGTAGAGGATTTTATAAAACACCCCTATGTCTTAGAGGTTTCATCACCAGGACTCACAAGACCCCTTAAGACAAGACAGGATTTTGTGAGGTCCATAGGCAGGATGTGCAGGATTGTGACATCTGAGAAGATAGGCAATAAAAATGAATTCAAAGGTGAGATTATTGGCGTGGGAGAAGATGGAGTTGAGATTAAAGGAAAAATAGATGTATTTACCATACCAATATATGCTATAAAAAAGGCAAATTTAGAATTAGACCTATAATGAGGTAGATATGGCGTATTTAAATCTAAACTATGTGATAGAACAGGTGGGTAAGGAAAAGGGGATACCCAAGAGTACCCTCACATCTGCCCTTGAGGAGGCTGTTCTTGCTGCATCAAAGAAAAAATTCGGCGCAAACCTTGAATTAGAGGCAAAATATAATGAAGAACTTGAAGAGATAGAGGTCTTTCAATTTAAAACGGTTGTGGAAGAGGTTACAGACCCTGAGAGGGAGATAAGCCTTGAGGAGGCAAGGCAGCAGGACCCCGAGTGCCTACCCGGTGATAAGATAGGTCTAAAGATGGATACAAAAAAGCTGGGCAGGATCGCTGCACAGACTGCAAAACAGGTAATTATGGAGAAGGTGAGGAATGCGGAGAGCGATGTCATATATGACGAATATAAGAATAAAAAGGGGGAGGTTGTCACCGGTGTCATCCAGAGGGTAGAGAAGGGGTTTTACATAGTAAACCTGGGAAAGACAGAGGCAATCCTGCCTTTTAAAGAGACAATCCCAAACGAGGTCTTCAGGCAGAGGGAAAGGATAAAGGCCTATATCGTAGATGTAGAAAAGAGTCAGAAAAAGGGTTGCGCAATAACCTTATCGAGGACCCACCCGGGTTTTCTCATCAAACTCTTTGAGCTTGAGGTTCCAGAGATACAGGAGGGTCTTATAAAGATACTAAATGCTGTTAGAGAACCAGGGGAGAGGGCAAAGATATCTGTACACAGCGAAGACCTTGATGTCGACCCTATTGGAGCCTGTGTTGGTGTTAAAGGCTCAAGGGTTCAGGCTGTTGTCCAGGAATTACGAGGTGAAAAGATCGATATTATCCCGTACAGTAAAGACCCTACAAAATTTGTATGCAATGCACTGGCCCCTGCAAGGGTCTCTAAGGTCTACATCAATGAAGATGCCCGGTCAATGGAGATTATTGTAAATGATGACCAGCTGTCCCTTGCCATAGGAAAAAAAGGACAGAATGTAAGGCTTGCATCTAAATTAACAGGCTGGAGGATAGACATAAGCAGTGAATCAGAGGTAGAAAAGTCATCGAAGAAGGTTATTGATGAGCTTGTGAATACCCTAAAGATAAGCGATATAATTGCAAGGATACTCCATGACGAATATCTAAGGGATATCAAAGATATTGCAAAACTTACAGTGGAGGAATTGAACAAGATAACAAGTATATCCTTAGAAGACTGTAAACACATAATAGATAACGCAAAAGCTGCTGTAAAAGATAATGTCGAGCCAGGAAAGGAAACATCATCAGACACAAAATCAGATAAAAACAATGGATTGGATAATTTAGAATTTAAGCCAAGAGGCTAAGCTACAGGAGGAGATTTCTATATAAATCATGGCAAAGATAAAGTTAACAGCCATTAAGAGTAAAATAACCGATGAGGAGCTCTTAAGCCGGATCAAGGCAAAAAATATCAGCGCAAAGGTTAAGGAAAAGGAGAAGGAAGAGGAGCATCCACAGGAAAAGATTGAAAAGTCTACGTCTGCCGGTGAGGTAGTAATAGAGAAGAGGATCTCCACAGGTATAATAAGACGTAGGATCCAGCCACCTCCTGAGAAGGAAAAATTAGAGATAAAAGAAGAAAAGAAAGAGATTAAGGATAAGATTGAGGTTAGGCCTGAGATAAGGCATGAGGAAAAAAGGACGATAATTATTGAGCCTGCAAAGGGTGATAGAGGCATAGAGAAGAAAACCATCCAGGCCATCAAGAAAGAGGATGAAAAACAACCTCCTAAAATTGAAGAACATGTTATAGAAAAGCCTGTAATCAAAGAACCTGTCGTATCTGAACCGAGATTAGAGGAGATTGTTAAAGAAAAAGAGATAGAGACCATAGAGGAAGGACAGAGAGAACAGGCGTTAACAGAGGTAGAGGAGAAAAAAGAGAAGGAAAAGGTTTTAGAGCTTATTATAGACCAGCCTAAAGGCGATGTGGAGGCAATAGGTAAAGAAAAGAGCGAGGAGATTACCAAGGTCCTTGAAGAGCATTACAAGCAGGACCTTGAAAAAGGTATTGCCTTAGGGGATGAAGAGGAAGGGAAGAAGAAAAAGAAGACAGATAAACTCCTTAAAAAGATTGAAGAACAGGAGCAGGAGGAGATAAGGCTAAAGAAGAAGGGCATTGTCAAGAGAAAGGTGGTTATAAAGGAAGAAGAGCTCTATACATTCAAGAGACAGAAGCCCAAGGTAGGTCAATTCAAGAAGGATAAAAAAGAAAAGAGGGAAGAGAAGAGTCATACAGAGGAAAAAGTGCAGGAGATAAAGCCTGCCAAGAAGGTGATAAAGCTCAGAGACGAGATACAGGTCGGTGAGCTGGCAAAGAGGATGGGTGTCAAGGCCCAGGATGTAATAGCAAAGCTTTTATCCCTTGGTGTTGTATCTACAATAAATCAGAACATTGATTTTGACACATCCTATCTCATAGCCACAGAATTCGGTTTTGAGGTGGAGAAGATTACATCTATAGAAGAGGACTTCCTTGCCATGGAAGAGGGTCAGGAGGATAGCCCTGAAAAACTTAAACCAAGACCCCCTGTGGTGACAATAATGGGGCATGTAGACCACGGAAAGACCCTTTTGCTGGATACTATAAGGCATACCAATGTTGCAGAGCGTGAGGCAGGGGGTATTACCCAGCATATAGGTGCATATGTGGTAAATGTGGATGGCAAGGATATTGTTTTCGTAGACACCCCGGGGCATGAGGCGTTTACTGCCATGAGGGCAAGGGGTGCAAAGGTAACAGATATTGTAGTCCTTGTCGTAGCTGCTGATGATGGTGTTATGCCCCAGACAATAGAGGCAATAGACCATGCAAGGGCAGCAAATGTCCCGATTATTGTGGCCATAAATAAGATAGACAAGGAAAACGCAAATGTTGACAGGGTCATAAAAGAACTCTCCAATCATAATTTGATCCCTGAGGAATGGGGTGGCTCTACCTTATTTGCAAAGATATCGGCAAAGAAAAAGATAGGCATAAAAGAACTCCTGGAGCTTATCATACTACAGGCGGAGATGCTTGAACTAAAGGCTAACCCGGATAAGCACGCAAGGGGTATCATAATAGAGTCAGAGCTGGACAGGGGACATGGCCCGGTAGGGACTGTTATAATCCAGGAAGGTACCTTAAAGATTCAAGACCCTTTTATAGCAGGCCATATGTTTGGAAGGGTCAGGGCAATGATAGACGACAAGGGTAAGAGGATAACAAGTGCCCCGCCATCCACCCCGGTTCTTGTGGTGGGTTTTCAGGATGTGCCCCAGGCTGGTGACAGGTTTATAGTCACAACAGAGGAGAGATATGCCAAGGAGCTTTCAAAATACAGACAGGAAAAACTAAGAGAGAGGGATATCGCCAGGAGCTCGAGGACTACCCTTGAAGATCTGTATTCTAAGATGGGTGAATCAGAGAGGATTGTCCTCAATGTAATCCTCAAGGGTGATGTGAGAGGCACAATAGATGCTATTGTTGAGGCCTTGAAAAAGATGTCCAATGAAAAGGTGGAGATACAGGTAGTCCATAGTGGTGTTGGTGCCATAACAGAGACGGATGTAAACCTGGCCATGGCATCAGGGGCGATTATCATAGGTTTCAATGTTAAACCCATAAGTAAGGCCCAATCCCTTGCAGAACATGAAAAAATAGAGATCAGGACATACTCGATCATATACGATATGATAGATGATATCAAGAAGGCTATGGAGGGTATGCTGGCTCCAAAGATTGTGGAGACAGATATAGGGAAGGCAGAGGTGAGAAAGGTATTCACCATATCAAAGACAGGCAATATCGCTGGCTGCTATGTATTAGAGGGTAAGGTAACAAGGAATTCCTTTGCAAGGGTTAAGAGAAACGGGGACAGTGTATTTACCGGTAAGATAGAATCCCTCAAGAGGTTTAAGGATGATGTGAAAGAGGTGCAGTCAGGTTATGAGTGCGGTATAGTCCTGGAGAATTTCAATGAGATACAGGAAGGGGATATCCTGGAGTTTTTCGTCCAGGAAAAAGAGAGGCAGACCCTTGATGGGTAGATATGATAGTTGGTATTTCAACCATTGAGATCTTTTTGCCGGATAGCCAATCATTGAAAGATAAGAGACAGGCAGTGAAGAAGATTATAGAAAAGACAAGGGCGAGATTCAATATATCCATAGTAGAGTTCAGCCAGAACAACCTATGGCAGAGGGCAAGGATAGGATTTTCTGTGGTGGGTGTGAAAAAAGACCATATAGATATGGCCATTGAAAATGTATATAACTACATCGAATCCCTGTATATCGGCAAGATTATAGATACAAACTCTGAGATTATTGTGCTGGGAAATGAGATATAGAAGGCTTAGGGTTCAGGATCAGTTAAGGGAAGAGGTATCCCAGATACTATTTAAGGATATCAGAGACCCGGGTCTTGGTTTTGTAACGGTTATTGAGGTGAGGCTTACTGAAGATCTTAAGATTGCAAAGGTCTATTGCTCCATATATGGTGACGATGCGGAAAAGGCAAAGACAATGGCGGCCTTAAACAGGTCAAAGGGATATATAAAGTTTCTATTAGGACAGAGGGTGAAGTTGAAATATACCCCGGATATATTTTTTGTTTTAGACGACACATCTGAAAAGGCAGCAAGGATCGAGGAGATATTAAGAAGGGAAAGGGATGCTAAGGCAGATTAAAGACAGGATTGAGAAGGGGAACAGGTTTCTTATAACTACCCATATTGACCTGGATGGCGATGCTGTTGGGTCATGCTTTTCACTATACTGGGCCCTTGTCTCATACAAAAAAGAGGCCTTTGTATATCTAAAAGATAGGATACCCTATAAATACAGATTTCTGCCAGGCCCAAAAGATCCCCGATATCTCATAAATACCCTGCCAGGGGAAAGATTTGATACTGTCTTTGTCCTTGATTGTGGTGACTTCCACAGGGTAGGGCAGGGCTATGAGAATCTAAAGAATAATGGTTTTATAGTAAGCATAGACCATCACAGCACGAACAGCGGTTTTGGAGACATAAATCTTGTAGACGAAGATGCATCATCTACAGCGGAGATTGTCTATGACCTGTTCAGATACCTCGGGATAGACATATCCTATGAGATGGCCATAAATATCTATACAGCCATTTTAACGGATACAGGCTCATTTAGATACGAGAACACAACATCCAAGGCCTTTACCATATGCGGACACCTTACAAGGATAGGCGTGAGACCTTCGTTCATTGCAACAATGGTCTATGAGAGTCATCCAAAAGAGAGGTTTATCCTCCTGGGCAAGGTATTAAATACCCTGGAGACACATAAGGATGGGAAGATAGCAATGGCACATATAACAAGGGATATGTGCAATGATTCAGATGCCTTAGAGGAGTTTACAGACGGCTTTGTGGAATACATCAAGGAGATCGACGGGATAGACATAGCAATACTCATAAGGCAGACAGAGGACAAAAGATACAAACTGAGCATGAGGTCCAAGGGTGATGTGGATGTGGCAAGCATATGCAGGATCTTTGGTGGTGGTGGACACAAAAAGGCTGCCGGTTGTCATATAAACGGGGATATAGGCACAGTAAAAAGCATGGTGTTGGAGGCGATTAAGGGATAGATGAACGGTTTTCTTATAGTGGATAAAAGCCCCGGTATATCTTCATACGATGTGATAAGGAGATTAAAGAAGGTGTCGAGGTTTAAAAAGATAGGCTATATAGGCACCCTTGATAAGAATGCCACAGGTGTCCTCCCGGTAGCCATCAATGAAGGTGTAAAACTGATACCTCTCCTAGAGGACTATGAAAAGGTATACGATGCAAGGTTTCTCCTTGGTGTCCAGACAGATACCTATGACATTGAAGGCCAGGTGCTTTCAAAAAAAGATGTGGCTGAATATGAGATAGGTGAGATAGAGAGGCACTTAAAGACCTTTATAGGTGATATAGTCCAGAAGGTCCCTGTGTTTTCCTCAAAAAAAGTGCAGAGAAAGCCCCTTTACAAACTGGCAAGAAAGGGGATAAAGGTGGAGGCACCTGAGAAGAATGTCCGGATATATAATATTATACTGAAGGGTTATACACATCCCTATGTAGATGTGGAGGTAACATGTTCAAAGGGGACATATATAAGGTCTCTGGCCAATGATCTGGGTAATCTTCTTGGATGCGGTGCAACCCTTTTTTCTCTAAAGAGGACCAAACATGGAGAATTTACATACGAGATGAGCGTAAATATAGATGAGATTAAAACTGAATCCGATCTTGCAGGCAAACTCATACCCATGGAGGATATACTGCCCAATATGAACAGGATTACCATTGATACGCAGTTCGAGAGATTTTTAAGACAGGGGATGCCAGTCCCTATTATGGGAAACACGGGTATCAAAAAGAGCGACGAGTTTGTAAAGCTGTTTAATAGAAAAGGCGAGTTTATAGCCATAGGTTTTACTGATATGAAGACAAATACAATAAAAGTAAAAAGACTTATAAACAATTAAGGAGGGAGAGATGGCACTTACTTCAGCCCAAAAAAGGAAGATAATAGAGGAATTCAGGACCCATGAGAAAGACACAGGTTCCCCTGAGGTTCAGATTGCTATCCTTACAGAGCGTATAAGGTCATTGACAGAGCATTTCAAAAAGTTTTCCAAGGACCACAACTCAAGGAGAGGCCTCCTTGTCCTCGTAGGAACCAGAAGGAGACTCCTGGGTTATCTGAAAGAGAAAAACATTGAACGATACAAGAAGGTTATAGAGAAGCTTGGATTAAGAAAATAAAAGTATGACTGGAGTTAAAAATGGAAGAGATTATTAAGATAGATTACGCTGGTAGGGAATTGACTATCAGCACAGGATCTATCGCAAAACAGGCAAACGGCAGTGTTGTTGTTAGGTATGCAGATACAGTTGTCCTTGTAACTGCTGTTATGGATAAAAAGCAATCGGACAGGGACTTCTTGCCCCTGATAGTCAACTATCAGGAGATGTCCTATGCAGCCGGAAAATTCCCCGGTGGTTTTTTTAAGAGGGAGGGCAAGCCATCTGACAGAGAGGTGCTCATGTCCCGTCTCATAGACCGACCCTTGAGACCCCTGTTTCCAAAGGGTTTCAACAATGAGGTCCAGATAATAGCAACTGTTTTATCTGCAGACCAGGAAAACGACCCTGCCATAATGGGTATACTTGGTGCATCCTGTGCACTTACCATATCCGAGATACCCTTTGACGGACCACTGGCAGGGGTTAAGATAGGGAGAAAAAACGGTCAGTTTATAATAAACCCCTCTATTGCAGATTTAGAGGAAAGCGACCTTGATATTGTAATGACAGGGACAAAAGATGCCATAATAATGGTTGAAGGGTCTGCAAAATTTATAACAGGGGATGACCTTATAGAGGCCATACATTTTGGTCACCAGAATATCATGCCTTTGATTGATTGCCAGAATAGATTAAGGGAGATTATAGGAAAAGAGAAATGGGTATTTGAGAAGACAGATGAACAGGCAGAGATAAAGGCCCAGATAGAACAGAAGATACAGAATGATATATCAGAGGCATTGACCCTTACATCCAAGGCTATGAGGGCAGATAGACTCAATAGTATCTATAATGCCATAACAAAAGAATATCCTGATGTAGATGAGGTATTAATAAAGGGGTGTTTTGAAGATACAACAAGACAGATAATGAGACAGCAGCTCATCTCAAAGGGTATAAGGATAGATGGTAGAAAGAGTAACGAGATAAGGAATATAACTTGTGAGGTGGGGATACTCCCCAGGACACACGGTTCTGCATTATTTACAAGGGGTGAGACCCAGGCCCTTGCAGTAACAACTATAGGCACATCAGAGGATGAACAGAAGGTAGAATCCCTCCATGAAGGAGAGACCTTCAAGACCTTTATGCTTCACTACAATTTTCCACCTTTTTCTGTGGGCGAGATAGCCATGTTAAGGGGGCCTTCAAGGAGGGAGATAGGCCATGGCAACCTTGCAGAGAGGGCAATATCACCGGTTTTGCCCACAAAAGATGAATTCCCTTATACCATAAGGATTGTTTCAGAGATCCTTGAGTCCAACGGTTCATCTTCCATGGCCACTGTATGCAGCGGGTGCCTCTCACTTATGGATGCCGGGGTCCCCATAAAAGATACTGTGGCAGGGATTGCCATGGGTCTTGTGAAAGAAGGGGAACAAGAGATTATCCTTTCAGATATAATAGGCGATGAAGACCATATGGGTGATATGGACTTCAAAATTGCAGGGACAAAAACAGGGATCACCGCGGTCCAGATGGATATAAAGGTGAAGGGTATAACAAAGGAGATAATGTCAAAGGCAGTTGCCCAGGCACAAAGCGGCATTACCCACATACTTGATATAATGCATAAGACTATAAGCAAACCAAGGGATTCCCTGTCACCGTATGCACCGAGGATATTTACCATCCGTATAAACCCTGACAGGATAAGGGATGTAATAGGTCCTGGAGGCAAGGTTATAAAGGGTATAATCGAACAGACAGGTGTCAAGATAGATATAGAGGACTCAGGTGTAGTAAACATTGCATCCAATGACGAATCCTCTGCCAATGAGGCAATCAAGATAATAAAACAGCTCACAAAAGAGGTAGAGGTAGGTGATGTATATCTCGGAAAGGTCAAAAAGATACTGGATTCCGGTGTTATTGTAGATATTATGCCCAATGTGGACGGTTTTGTTCATGTAAGCCAGCTTGCCGAGGGCTATGTTAAAAAGGCATCTGATGTGGTAAAGGAGAGGGAAGAGATCCTCGTAAAGGTCATAGAGGTGGAACCCAGCGGCAGGATAAGGCTGTCAAGAAAGGCACTTCTTAATGAAAAACAGGATAAAAAGAAATAGATAGAGGTATGTACAGGAAGACCTTACTCGATAATGGGATTACCGTTGTTACAGAATCAATACCCTATTTTTCATCCATATCCATAGGCCTCTGGTGGAGGACAGGGAGCAGGTATGAAAACGAGTCAAACAACGGGATATCCCACTTTATTGAGCATATGCTCTTCAAGGGCACACATAGACGAACAGCCTACGATATAGCCAGGGAGATCGACGCAAGGGGGGGTATAATCAATGCCTTTACAGGCAAGGAGTATTCATGCCTTTATGTAAAGGTCCTGAGAAAAGATATGGATATGGCCATAGATATACTGTCTGATATGTATCAGGACCCATTATTTATGGATGAGGATATAGAGAGGGAGAGGTATGTTATTGCCCAGGAGATAAAGATGGTGGAGGATAGCCCTGAAGAATACATATACGATATATTCAATGCATACTATTTTAAAGGCCACCCCCTTGGCATGACCATACTTGGAAAACAGGAGAATATAGAGAGGTTTGAAAGGCAGATGCTCTTAGAGCACTACAGAAGCAACTATACTACAAAGAGGTTGATAATAACAGCAACAGGCAGGGTAGACCACAATACCTTTGTTGAAAAGATAAAAAAGTCTTTTGAGGGCTGCCCATTAATGGATGGGGAGAACGGTGAAATAACCGTCCCGACCCCTAAAAAGGCAATAAATTTTTTTGAAAGGGACCTGGAAAACACATATCTATGTATAGGCACAAAGGGTGTGAGCCAGGTGGATGAGAGGCGTTATCCCCTTTATATCTTAAATGCCATAATGGGCGGTAGCACGAGCTCCCATCTCTTTCAGGAGGTCAGAGAGAAAAGGGGTCTTGTATATAACATATATTCATATGTGAACTGCTATATGGACTCGGGCACATTCGGTATATCTACATCCACATCTGAAGAGTCTGTCCTTGAGGTTATAGGACTCTTGAAGGATGAAATCCTGAGGATAAAAAGAGAGGGTATAACGGATAACGAACTACAGTTTTCCAAGGACCACATAAAAGGCAATCTCTTCATGTCCCTTGAGAGTTCAGAGGCAAGGATGGGCAGGCTTGCAAAGAACGAGATATATTTTGGAGACTATATCCCTTTAAAGGACACATTAAGGGAGATAGACAGGATAGAGAGGAAGGATGTAAACGAGCTCGCCGAGATGATTCTGGATGATATGGAGAACATATCCCTTACTGTCCTTGGAAAGGCAGACGTTAAGGCAGTCGAGGGCCTATGGAAGAGTTAAGTATAGAGATTACAAAGAAGGAAGGGGCAAATCTTCCTCTATACGGGACAGAGTTTTCTTCTGGGATGGACCTTTTTGCCTTTATAGACGAGCCCGTAACAATAAGACCCATGGAGAGGGCATTAATACCCACGGGGATATACATGGGTATACCAGAGGGTTATGAGGCAGAGATAAGACCCAGAAGCGGCCTTGCCTACAGTTTTGGCATTACTGTGTTAAATACACCGGGGACAATAGATAGTGATTATAGGGGCGAGATCAAGGTTTTACTCATAAATCTTGGGGACAAGCCTTTTGTCATAAATAACGGTGACAGGATTGCCCAGATTATCTTTAAAAGTGTTGTTAGGGCTAACCTTCGTGTTGTTGCCAGTCTGCCTGAGACATCGAGGGGTAAGGGCGGATTTGGTTCAACAGGTATTAGGGGTTGAATGGACCTTTACCACGGCCTTGATATCTTCATCAGCTATATGACTGCTGAGAGGGGTGCATCTCCCCATACCATAGATGCATACAACAGAGATATAATGGAGTTCCTGGGATTTCTCGAGTCAAATTCCATTACCATGCCCACAAGAGGAGATATAGATGCCTTTATTGGCTCTCTAAGGGAAAAAGGGAAAAAGACAAGGAGCATACTGAGGGTTATATCTGCCCTGAGGGGGTATTTTAATTTCCTCGTCCTTGAAGGTATCATCAAAGAAAATCCCCTTGAGGATATAGAGATGCCGAGATATAAGGTGCCTATACCGGAGGTCTTAAGCCAGGAGGAGATATTAGAGCTTATCAAGGTATCTGGAGAGGGGAAGTCATCCTTAAGAGACAGGACAATGCTTGAGCTTATGTATGCAACAGGTCTGAGGGTCTCTGAGCTTATCCAGCTCAAAAAAAGTGATGTGAATCTTGAGGGAGGTTTTTTAATAGCCTCGGGAAAGAGGTCCAAGGAGAGGATTGTGCCTATTGGCTCATATTCAAAGGATGCAATAAGACAATATCTTGAGAAAGAAAAGCCAAGAGGGGCATATCTTTTTCCCAACAAGAGGGGCAACATGCTTTCAAGGCAGGCTGTATGGAAGATCATAAGGAAATATGCAAAAAAGATTGAAAGGGCACATATCTCACCGCACACAATAAGGCATACCTTTGCCACCCATCTATTGGAGGGCGGGGCAGATCTTAGGTCTGTCCAGATATTGCTCGGTCATGAGGATATATCAACTACCCAGATTTATACCCATGTGGACAGTAAAAGGCTTAAGGAGATACACAAGAAATACCACCCCAGGGGCTGATAAATATATGAAGGTCATTACATCCCACAATAATGCAGACTTCGATTCCCTGTCTTCCATGGTAGCTGCAAAAAAACTATATCCCGATGCCCTCCTTGTATTCCCCGGTTCACAGGAGAAGACGCTGAGGAATTTTCTAATACACTCAACACTGTATGTATTCGACATAGAAAAGACAAAGAATATTGACTGCAGGTCCATAGATACCCTGATAATAGTTGATACAAGGCAGAAATCAAGGATAGGGGATTTTGCAAAGATACTGGATAAGAAGGACTTGAAGATACATATCTATGACCATCACCCCGATACATCAGATGACATAAAGGGTGATGTAGAGTTTATAAAAAAGACAGGGGCCACCGCTACCATACTCATATCCATGATAAAAGATAAGGGGATCAGCATTACACCTGAAGAGGCAACTGTTATGATGCTGGGGATATATGAGGAGACAGGTAGTTTCCTATTTCCATCTACAACTACCGATGATTTTAATGCTGCATCCTTTTTACTCTCCCAGGGTGCAAATGTAAATCTCGTAGCAGACCTGCTGGTAAAAGAACTTACCCCTGAACAGGTATTTCTTTTAAACGAGCTTATAGATAATGCCTCCGTACTCAATGTCAACGGCATAGATATAGTAATAACAGAGGCCAGCATAGAGAGGTATGTAGGAGACCTTGCAGTAGTTGTCCATAAATATAGGGATATGGAAAACCTGAATGCAATCTTTGCCTTATTCAGGCTTGAGGACAGGGTCTATATAATAGGTAGGAGCAGGATACCTGAGGTTGATGTGGGTCATATATTATCTCTTATGGGTGGCGGAGGCCATAAAGAGGCAGCGTCTTCCACTATAAAAGACATGACCATGCACGAGGCAAAAGACAGACTCATAGAGCACTTAAGATATAATGTAAAGCCCCTTTATACAGCCAAGGATATAATGTTTTTTCCTGTAAAGTCTGTGGATGCCGATGCACCCATAAGTGAGGCAAAGAGTATAATGGTGAAATACAATATAAATGCCCTCCCTGTATTAATGAACGAGAAGGTGGTGGGGGTAATAACAAGACAGATAGTAGAAAAGGCTGTTTTTCACAGGCTTGACAATATCCCTGTCAAGGAGTATATGTCCACAGAGTCGGCATTTGCAAGGCCTGATGACTCTGTGGAGAAGGTTAAGGATATGCTCATAGGGAGCAATCAGAGGTTTGTCCCTGTTACAGAGAACGGTAGGCTCGTAGGTGCCATAACAAGGACAGACCTCCTGAGGGTCCTTGAGGATGAGGTGACAAAGACAGTTATGAACAAGCTCGAGGCCCATGAATTATATGCAAAGAAGAAGAATGTAAAAAACCTCATGAAGGAGAGGCTGGATAAGGATACGCTGTCAAAGTTGATAGACATGGGAAACCTTGCCGATGAGATGGGCTACCATGCTTATCTTGTAGGTGGTTTTGTAAGAGACCTGCTCCTCAGGATCTACAATAACGACATAGATATTGTGATAGAGGGAGATGGTCTCAAATTTGCCAGTGAGCTCTCCAAGAGATATAATGCAAAGGTCAGACAGCATCAGGAGTTTGAGACAGCAAAGGTTTTATACAGGGATGGCTTTAAGGTAGATATTGCAACGGCCAGGCTCGAATACTATAAATCCCCTGCAGCCCTGCCCACTGTTGAACACAGCTCCCTTAAACTTGATTTGCAGAGGAGGGATTTTACAATCAATACCCTTGCCATATCCCTTAACAAAAATACCTTTGGACACCTCATAGATTTCTTTGGGGCACAAAGGGACATAAAAGAAAGGGTTATAAGGGTACTCCATAGCCTTAGCTTTGTGGAAGACCCAACAAGGGTATTCAGGGCTATAAGGTTTGAACACAGATTCGACTTCCAGATAGGCAAACACACGCTAAATCTCATTAAGAATGCTGCAAAGATGGGTTTTTTTTCAAAGATCAAGGGCAAGAGGATCTGGGCAGAATTAGCGCTTATTCTCCTTGAGGATTCACCGGAAAAGATATTAAAAAGACTACAGGAACTGGACCTCTTGAGATTTGTCTATCCTGACCTTGTTTTTGATAAGGACAGGGAGAGGCTCTTTGGTCAGATGAACAATGTATTCAAGTGGTATGAACTTTTATATAAGGGAAGGACCTGTGACAAAGTCGGTTTTTATATACTGGGGTTGACAGACCAGTTAAAACAGGATAAGGTTGTAGACTTCTGCGAAAGACTTGAATTAAAAGAGACATTAAAGAGAAAGACCATAGAGAACGTAGAAAAGATAAGGGATACCCTTATAAAGTTTGCCATAGGTATGGCAAGCATGTCAAAGAGCATGATATACAGGACACTTGACCAGTTATCCGATGAGGCAAGGCTTTTTATTATGGCCAAGACAAAATCTGAGGAGATAAAGAAGATCATATCCAACTACATTACATACATAGATTCCTACAAACCTATACTCAATGGCAGAGACTTGAAGAATATGGGCCTTAAAGAAGGGCCTGTATATAAAGAGATACTGGAAAGACTGAGGGATGCCAAGATAGATAATAATCTCAGGACAAAGGAAGAGGAGATGGGTTTCGTAAAGAGCTACATTGAGCACCTCCCTGTAAATGGGGTAGAAAAGAGATAAGAGGCAGATGCAGGTATTAATAGGGGCAGATAGATTATGGAGTTTTTAGTCCCAACCCTTGAGGTGAGGATGGAGTGTTATGAAGGACCTCTTGCTGTCCTCATAAACCTCATAAAAAAGAACAGGGTCAGCATATGGGATATACCTCTTGCCATGATAACAGAGAGGTTCCTCCAGTATGTAGAGCTTGTAAGGGAGATGCATCTAAAGATTGCCGAGGATTTTATAGAGATAGCCTCCCTTCTTATCTATATCAAGTCGAAGATGCTCCTCCCCAGGGATCCTTCAGAAAACGATGAAGACCCAAGGGATGAACTTATAGAGAGGATTATAGAGTATGAAAAGGTAAAGAATATGGCAGATGCCATAGATAGCCTCCCCATATTAAACAGGGATACCTTTACAAGAGAGAAAAAGTCCATTCAGGGCAAAGAGGACTATGACCTCCTCACCCTATGTAATATATTCTTTGACCTGATAAGAAACAGACAGGAGAGGTATATTGTGGTGAGGGAGCTTAAACCGACCCTTGAGGAAAAACTAAACATGTTAAAGGATATCCTCGATTCAAAAGGTGTCTTTGAATGGGGAGTGGAAGAACAGATGGAACACTCGGAAAAGGTGGTAACCATCCTTGGGATGCTTGAGCTTACAAAGATAAATCTGGCAACCCTTTATCAGAGAAGGCCCTTCAGCAGGATTATCATGAAGAGAAAAAACGGGGGTATATAGCATGGCAAGGTCAAGTGTAAAGATAACGCTGATAGTAATAATGGTTTTAATAGTAGCCGCATTTTTTGTCTCCCTTATAGCAGGTCTTGCAGGCAGGTCTCTGGGCGAGAAGATAGGTGTCTTGGAGATAGAAGGGGTTATAACAGATACAAAGGATGCTATAGAGGATGTAGTAAAGTTTAAAGAAGATGACAGCATAAAGGGCGTTATAGTAAGGATTAACTCGCCCGGGGGGTCTACAGCCCCTACCCAGGAGATATTCAGGGAGTTGAAAAAATTAAGAGACAAGAAAAAGGTCTACGTATCCATGGGCTCTGTTTGCGCATCCGGGGGGTATTATATAGCATCTGCAGGGGAAAAGATATATGCCCTGCCATCAACGATTACAGGGAGTATAGGTGTGATTATGGAGAATGTGGTCATGGAGGACCTGCTGAAAAAGATAGGGATACAGGCAGACCCCATAAAGGCCGGTGCATACAAGGATATAGGTTCACCCTTCAGGAAGATGAAGGCAGATGAAAGGGCCTATCTCCAGGAGATAATAGATACTATCCACAACCAGTTCATGAAGGACATAGCAGATTCCCGTAAGATGAATATAGAGACAGTAAAAAAATATGCTGATGGCAGGGTTTTTACAGGTTCACAGGCAAAGGCATTTGGTATGGTGGATGCTATAGGGACATATCATGATGCTGTGGATGATATGAAAAAGGCCCTTAATATAAAAGGCAAACCTGTTCTGGTCCATGGCAAAAAACCTTTCTCACTCCTTCGTATGCTTGTTTCGTCTCTATACAGTGAGGTCTATACAAACTGGTTTTCAGCCCCCTTTAAGTTCATTATGACCCTTAAGTGAGGTATCTATCCGGTATCTTCTTGAGCTTTTTCTCCTGTTCTATTACATAGGCTACCTGTAGTATCCTTGCCTCATCAAGGGGCTGGCCTATAATCTGGAGGCCTATGGGCAGTGATGAACTGTCTAAACCACAAGGGACAGAGATAGCAGGCAGGCCTGCAAGATTGACAGGGATCGTGAATATATCAGAGAGATACATCTGTAGCGGGTCGTCGGCCTTCTCGCCAACCTTAAAGGCAGTGGTTGGTGACACAGGCGTTGCAATGACATCGCATGTCCTGAATGCCTCTTCAAAGTCCCTTCTTATAAGGGTCCTAACCTGGCCTGCCTTTCTATAATAGGCATCATAGTAACCCGATGAGAGGACATATGTCCCCAGGATAATGCGCCTTTTTACCTCTTTACCAAACCCGGCAAACCTCGTCCTTTTATACATCTCTATAATATCCTTGCCCTCAACCCTGAGTCCATATTTTACACCGTCATATCTGGCAAGGTTTGATGATGCCTCTGCTGTGCAGATTATATAGTATGTTGCTACAGCATACTCTGTATGGGGAAGGGAGATATCAACTATGGTTGCCCCGTTTCTCTCCAATATAGACAGTGCCTCTTTGACAGATTGATTTACATCAGGCTCTATCCCCTGTATAAAATACTCCTTTGGTATGCCTACCCTCATCCCTTTTATATCTCTGCCCAGCATCTCTGTATAATCAGGGACAGGCTGGGGTATAGATGTGGAATCCAAAGGGTCATGCCCTGCAATAGTGTTCATTACAACTGCGCAGTCAATGACATTTCTTGTCAGGGGACCTATCTGGTCAAGGGAAGACGCAAAGGCAACAAGCCCGTATCTTGAGACCCTGCCGTATGTTGGTTTCATACCCACCACGCCGCATAACCCTGCTGGCTGTCTTATAGAACCCCCTGTATCTGTGCCCAGGGATGCCACACATAGACCTGCTGCTGTTGCAGCAGCAGACCCCCCACTTGAACCCCCTGGTATCCTGTCCAGCGCCCAGGGGTTTTTTGTTACCTGATATGCCGAGTTTTCTGTAGATGAGCCCATGGCAAATTCATCCATATTCAATCTGCCCAGGTGCACATAGCCATCTCCATGGAGTCTTTTAATGACCGTGGCATCATAGGGCGGTATGAATCCTTTAAGTATCCTGGATGCACAGGTTGTCTCCATACCTTTTGTGCATAGTATATCCTTAATGCCAAGGGGTATGCCCTCGAGCCTCCCTGCCTCCCCCTTTTCAATCCTCTTATTTGCCTCCCGGGCCATATCCAATGCCTTTTCTCCTGTAACCATGAGGTATGATTGGATATACTGGTCGTATTTTTTAATCCTCTCAAGGTAGAAATTGGTTAATTCTACTGATGTAATCTCTCGTTTTTTTAACAGGTCAGATAGTTCTATTATATTGAGTTTTAACAGGTCTTCCATTTTATTCCTCCACCTCTATAATAGGGGGAACCTTGAAGAACGAGCCTATTCTCTCAGGGGCATTCTGTGTTGATGCCTCTACAGTAAATGATTCCCTTATATCATCATCCCTCATTACACAATTCAGGGGCATGGGGTGGCTTGTTGGTTCTATACCCTGGGTATCAAGTCTATTTAAGGCGTCCATATAGTCCAGTATGCTGTTTAGCTGGTTTGTGTACAGGTCTATCTCTTCCCTTGCAAGCTCAAGCCTTGCAAGGTGGGCAACATATTCAACTGTCTCGCTTGTTATCTTCATCTATACATCTCCCTTTTTAAACTGTATAATCTACCTTTAAATATTGCAGATAAAAGGTTTCTGTCTTTGAATTTTAGACCTTATAAAACAAGAGCTATCCACACTCTGCCACTGCCTTTATAATATCCCCCCTTGTGACAATGCCGACTATATTTTCATTTTCCACTATGGGAACCCTGTTTATATTCTTTTCCACCATTATTTTTGCCACATTTACCACAGATTCAGCAGGAGAGACGTATATTACATTTTCCACCATCACATCCTTTACTGTCAGGTTTTGAAAATTTTCTGATTTTACCTTCTTCAATATATCACTCTGGCATATTATCCCTACGAGCTTCCCCTTATCCACCACAGGCATGCCAGCGATATTAAAGAGTTCAAACTTGTTGATTATAACAGAAAGCGGTTCTGATGGACGGCATGTAACAACATCTTTATTCATTAGCTCTACTACCTTCATCAATCCCTCCTATGAATCATTTTAAATTATTATACTAAGTTTTACATAGGCTGTCCAAAAAGCAATAGCTCCTGTATATACTTCTGCAGTGTTTCTACTGTCTTCATTGCCTTTCGTATCCTCTCTTTTTCCTCCAGACCCAGCATATCAGGGCTTATGTAATTGGGATTTGATAGGCTCTCACCACTTGTATCATGCCTGATATTAATCTGGTTTATAATCCTGAACCTGACGAATGTAAGATAGGCCTCTACGAGTTCATTATACATCTCTTTTTTAATAACGCCCATATCCCTTAAAATCTTGATACGTTTAAGCGTATTGGTCTCGTATATATTATTTGAAAGGGCGAGCATCCTTACAGATAGTATAAGTGGTGACCAGCCTGTAAGCTTTATATTGAACTTGTCCTTAAATTCCCCCTCTTTCTCTGTCTTGAAATTGCCAAAAAAGGTGAGGGCTGTGGGCATTATAACTGCTGTCCTTACAAACTCCTTCATTATATGCCTGTTTTCTGTTAGGAATGAAAAAAAATACCTCATGAGGTCGTCAAAGAGTATTCTTTTGCCCTTTATAAGCCTGGCATCAGTAAGGATTATTATATCAAGGAGCTCAAATTCCCTGTAGTCATTGGTTACAGTGGCCCCTATCTTTTTTTTCCATGTGGATATGCTCCCGAACCATTTTGCATTGGTGGGCATAACATTGCCCTTGCACTTCTCAAAGCCCACCTGGTCAAGCCTCTCCACAGCCTTTTCTGCAAATTTCCTGAAATAGAAAGAGGCTATCTCCTCTGGACTATTTATGTCTATGCCTTCCATTGAGGCTGTCTTTTTAAGGCTGTCAGATATTGATTTTTTGTCAGCATCTTCAAAAACTATAAGGTTATCCTGGTCTGTTACGAGTGTCTGTTCATCCCTTCCCTCACTCCCGAGGCCTACCCATATATAGTCAACAGGGGGTGAGCCAAGACCATCAGAGACCATCTCTTCCTCTACAAGTCCAAGAACCTTTATTGTTATGGCATCTCTTATGATCCTGAAGAGGTCATGGACATCTGTTACAGAATCCTCCTCGAGAAAGAAGTTTTCAACGCCTATTGCTGCCCTTTCATGACATTCTTTTAGTTCATCATAGGACCTGGTGTTCTCTACCCTGTCCATGACCAGATTGTTTAATTCTGATTCAAAGGCCTCATAATCTTTGAGACCTGTGAGTAAGTGTTCCTTTAGTTCCTGGAGGATCCTGTATCGGTCATGGCGAAGCAGGGTCTTATCCTGCATTATATCCCTGTAATCAGAGACGAATTTTTCTACTATCCCGAAATTAAGGGCCATCAGCCTTCCATTATCTTTTTAAACATATCTCTACTTGCTAAGAGTTTATTCATTTTTTCCAGCATGGATTCATAGAGCATCCTATTCTTGTTTATCACTTCTTCAGGTGCTTTTTCAAGAAAAGAAGGATTTTTTATCTTTATGTCCAGTTTTTTTAATTCCTCTTCTGCCTTTATAATCTCTTTTTCAATCCTTCCAAGTTCCTTTGGTATATCGATAAGGTCTTTCATGGGGACATATATCTCTATACCTTCATAGATGCCAAGGGCAGCCTTTTCAGGTATCTCCTGGGATATAAAAGAGAGGTTATCAACCCTCGCCAGCTCTTTTATGTAATAGCTATACCCATCTAATAGCCCCCTGTGCTTATCTGTTTTTATAGCAACATCAATCCTTATATTGGGTGCAATGCCTGTTTCACCCCTTATGTTTCTTATTGTATCTACTACACCTATTATGACAGCCATCTCTGCCTCAGCCTTTTCATCTACCATGCCTTCATCAAAGACAGGGTAGGGTGATATCATAATGCTCTGGGCATCCCTGACCGGTAGCCTCTGGTATATCTCTTCTGTGACAAATGGCATGATAGGGTGTAAGAGCTTTAGTGTATCTGTAAAAACCTTAATAAGTATATTTTTTGTTGCAGTGCTACTAAAGCTGGTTATCTTACCATATAGGTTTGGTTTTATAAGTTCAAGATACCAGTCGCAGAACTCCCTCCATATAAAACTATACAGTATATTTGCTGCATCGTTGAATCTATATGCATCTATGGCCTCTCCTACATCCCTTATAACCTTTTGTGCCCTCGATAGAATCCATCTGTCTGGTAGAAAATCTGATGGGACAGGGGTCTTTTTTACCTCATCTTCCAGTGAAGCATGGCCTTCAAGAAACGATAGGGTCAGGCGTGATGCATTCCATATCTTATTTACGAAATTTCTGACACCCTCTATCCTCTCTTCTGATAAGAGTATATCCCTGCCCTGGGCTGCCAGCATGGTAAGGGAGAATCTGAATGCATCTGTACCGTATTTTTCTATTATTATAAGGGGGTCTATGACATTACCCCTTGATTTACTCATCTTCTTACCCTCTGCATCCCTTACAAGGGCATGTATATATACCTCCCTGAACGGGACATCACCCATAAACCTCATGCCCATCATTATCATCCTTGCCACCCAGAAAAAGAGTATGTCAAAACCAGTGATGAGAAGGGAAGTGGGATAGAAGTTTTTGAGATCCTCAGTCTCTTCAGGCCACCCCAGGGTAGTAAAGGGCCACAATGCAGAGGAAAACCATGTATCCAGGACATCTGACTCCTGCCTCAACTCGCCATTGCACTTTACGCATCTGTGCAGGTCCTCTGCAGATACATATATCTCGTTGCATCCATCGCAATACCATACAGGTATCCTGTGACCCCACCATATCTGTCTCGAGATACACCAGTCTCTAATATTCTCCATCCAGTCAAAATAGACCTTTTCCCACATCTCAGGGATTATCCTTACCCTGTGCTGTCTTACTGCCTCTATTGCCGGGGCAGCAAGGGGTTTCATCCTCAAGAACCACTGCGTTGAAAGCGTGGGCTCAACAACTGTCTTGCAGCGATAGCATTTACCGACACCGAGGTTATATGGCTCTATCTTTTCAAGGAGACCTTTTTCTTTTAATTCCTCTATTACCTTGTTTCTACATTTAAACCTATCCATGCCTGCGTAATGGACAGCATTTTCATTCATCCTGCCTTCGTCGTCCATGACCCGGACTGTATCGAGTTTGTGTCTTTTTCCTATCTCAAAGTCATTTAGGTCATGGGCAGGTGTGACCTTTAATACCCCTGTCCCAAAGGCTGTATCTACATAGCTGTCACCTATAACGGGTATCTTTTTCTCTGCAATGGGCAGGATAACATAACCCCCTATATATTTTTTATATCTGGGATCTTCAGGGTTTACTGCAACAGCAGTATCCCCGAACATGGTCTCAGGTCTTGTTGTGGCCACTGTTAGTGCGCCAGAGCCGTCTGCAAGGGGATATTTTATATAATAGAGTGCACCATGGGTATCCTCATGTTCAGCCTCGAGGTCAGACAGGGCTGTCTTGCATCTCGGGCACCAGTTGATTATGTAATTATCCCTGTATATGAGACCTTCATTGTATAGCCTTACAAACACCTCTCT
Organism: Deltaproteobacteria bacterium; assembly: GCA_029553295.1. Lineage (GTDB taxonomy): Bacteria > Desulfobacterota > Syntrophorhabdia > Syntrophorhabdales > Syntrophorhabdaceae > DTOV01. The sequence goes on from JAKPCK010000135.1 coordinate 45,191, forward strand.
TACTGCCCTTGATAACCCTGCATCCATGGTAAAGCGTTCCCTTGACCAGTCGCAGGATGAACCGAGTCTCTTTAGCTGTTCAATGATGGTGTTACCTGATTTCTCCTTCCACTGCCAGACCCTCTCTATAAACCTCTCCCTGCCCAGGGCATCCCTGCTTAGACCCTCTTTTGCAAGCTCCCTCTCCACAACATTCTGTGTAGCAATACCTGCATGGTCTGTCCCGGGCACCCAAAGGGTATTAAAACCGGCCATCCTCTTGTATCTTGTAATAATATCCTGAAGCGTATTATTCAGGGCATGTCCCATATGCAAAGAGCCTGTTACATTGGGCGGTGGTATTACCATAGAAAATGGTGGACCTGATGGATTGTTATAGGCCCTGAAGAATCCCTTCTCCACCCAGAAGGAGTACCATTTTTCTTCTATCTTGTGGGGATCGTATACCTTTTCCATATCTTTCAACCTCTTTATGATTAATCTGTCTGAGCTGAAAAACATCCCAGCGTTTTAGGTCTATATTATACAGGTATGTTCCATGGCAGTGGCAAGAAAATCTTTTCAAAAAGATTAAAGGCATATCTGTCAGTCATGCTTGCGATAAAATCACAGACGCACCTCTCCCTCTCATCATAAAAATCTCTCTTTCCTGTCTCTTTTAGAAAGGCATCGGGGTTTTTTAAAAAGTATTCATAGAGGTCTGTGATTATCCTCGAGCACTTTAAAAAGTCACCATGGACAACATCACTGTCATATACCCTTTCATAGAGAAAGTCCCTTAATTTGACTATATAGAACTCCAGCTCCTCACCAAAATTCAGTGTCATATCCGGGCTCTCCATAGTCTCTTTTATAACACCCCTTACCATGGTATCAATCCTTTTGGAGTGGGATGTCCCGAGAAATCTCCTGCAATCCTCTGGTATATCCTCTTCCCTTATAACACTCCCTGATTTGGCGTCATCTATATCATGGTTTATATAGGCAATAATATCGGCAATCCTTACGACCTCGGCCTCCTTTGTAAGGGGTTTGTCATCCTTGTCCCTGATTATTATCACGCCCTTTCCCTTTGAGTGCTTTAATATACCGTCTCTTACCTCCATGGTAAGGTTCAGTCCTATCCCATCCCTTTCAAGGGAATCTACTACCCTTAGGCTGTGCTCATAGTGTCTGAAGCCTTCGTAGTGTATCTTGTTAAGTACCTCCTCCCCGGCATGGCCAAAAGGCGTGTGTCCCAGGTCATGACCTAATGATATGGCCTCTACAAGGTCCTCATTTAGACTCAGTGCCTTTGCTATTGTCCTGGCAATCTGTGATACCTCAAGGGTATGGGTGAGCCTTGTCCTGTAGTGGTCCCCGGTAGGCGCAAGAAATACCTGGGTCTTGTGTTTGAGTCTCCTGAAGGATTTGCTGTGTATTATCCTGTCTCTGTCGTGTTGATATGCAGGTCTTATATCGCACTCAGGCTCTTCTTTAAGCCGCCCCCTGGAGTTCTTGCTTAATTGTGCAAAAGGGGAGAGGATATTAGCTTCCCGTTCTTCAAGTCTATTCCTTATGTTCATCGGTAATGCCGGATAGAGATAGATTTAAAATACCTGCAAGGTCTTTCATGGATACTGAGGTAGTCCGGTGAGTGCAGTCGTTTCATGGATTCCAAGGGCAACATTCATATTCTGAACAGCCTGACCGGATGCACCTTTTACGAGGTTATCAATTGCTGAGACAATGACAAAACTGCCATCATCAAAGGTCTTTAGACCTATATCACAGTAATTGGAGAACCTCACAAATCTCGTATCAGGATATATACCAGGCTCCATTATCCTTATAAAAGGTTCATCTTTATATGTCTTTGCATAAAGTGCAATGGTATTTTCTGTATCTATGGGCTGTTTGAGTCTGCCGTATACAGTGGTCAGTATCCCCCTGTTCATAGGAAGTAGATGGGGGACAAACCTTATTCCTATATCCTGATATTTCTTCACCTCTTTTTGAATCTCTGGCTCGTGCCTGTGGATACCTATGTTATAGGGCCTAAACCCCTCTGAGACCTCACAGAACAGGCTGCCTAACTTGGCCTCTCTCCCTGCCCCGCTGACCCCTGATTTAGAATCAATAAAGACATTGCCTTCTATCAGATTGTTTTTTATTAAAGGATAAAGGGCAAGTATGGCCGAGGTTGGGTAACAACCTGGATTCCCTATGAGTTTAGAATTTTTTATCCTGTCCCTGTAAAGCTCAGGGAGACCGAATACAGCATGGGGTATGAGATGGGCTGCCCTATGTTTAAGGTATGCCTTCTCATAGATGCCTATGTCCTCAAACCTGAAGTCCGCGCTGAGGTCTATTATTATTGATTTATTGTCGTAGAGATGGTCTGCCTCATCCATGGATTTGCCATGGGGCAGACAGAGAAAAAAGACATCACATCTTCCCCTGTGGTCCTGGTCTGTTGGGACAAGGGTCTCATCAAATATACCCCTTAAAAGAGGAAAAACCTCGGATATCCTCTTGCCTTTATAGGTATTAGATGTCACGAGGTTTATTTTTATATGGGGATGGGATTTGAGTATGGAGATTAATGTAAGCCCTGTGTAACCAGTAGCCCCTATAACACCAACTTCCCACATGAATGATTATCTCTTTGAGAACTGGAAGCTTGCCCTTGCTGCCTTCTTGCCGTATTTCTTTCTCTCTTTTGCCCTGGGGTCCCTTGTGATAAGACCCTGTTTTTTCAGGGTTGTCCTGAGGTTTGAGTTATATTCCAGTAGTGCCTTTGCAAGCCCATGACCCAATGCCCACGCCTGTGCAGGTATGCCGCCTCCGTAAATATTTGCCACCACATCGAATTTTCCTATATTTCCCGTCAGCATAAATGGTTTGTTAACCATTATCTTGAGTTCTTCCAGGGGAAAGTAGTCGTCAAGACTCCTCCCGTTTATTACGAAATTACCTGAACCAGGTTTTATCCAGACCCTTGCTACAGCGGTCTTCCTTTTACCTGTTGCATAGTATCTCTTCTCAGGCAACTCTTACCTCCTTGATTTTATAGATTAATTTCTTTTGGCATCTGTGCCTTATGGGGGTGTTCCGCCCCTCTGTAAACCTTTAGTTTCTTAATTAATTTCCTGCCAAGGATATTTTTAGGGAGCATGCCCCTTACAGCAAGCCTGATAACATCCTCAGGTTTTCTCTCAAGCATGGTCTTGGCATTAAAAACCCTCAATCCGCCGGGATAACCGCTGTGCCTTGCATAGTTTTTCTGAGATAGTTTCTTCCCTGTCAGCTTTACCTTTTCAGCATTGATGACAACGACAAAATCCCCTGTATCAACATGGGGAGTAAAAACAGGTTTGTCCTTTCCCCTAAGTATTACAGCTATCCTTGCTGCAAGCCTGCCAAGGACCTGACCCTCGGCATTTACCATATACCAGTTTTTCTTAACCTCTTCTGATTTTGCAAAATATGTATCATTCATAGTCTTACACCCTCTAAAAATTTGTTTAAACTAATACATTTCCGATGGTTAAGTCAAGTAAAACTTGCTCCATACATTATACTATCATATGAGGTCTCTGTCAGCCTTTTTTAAAAAGCTCCCTCCAGAGTCTCTCTGCCTCTTCCTTACTGGATTTTTTCTCATTCTTTTCATTGAATCTGAAATATTCACAGTAGTTTGCCCTGTCTTTTTCCCTCACAAAATCAGCCTGTGGCTCTCTGCATGAATTGGACTTCATGGGGTCATAAAATATACAGTTAAGGCATACATGGAGGTCTGTCCTGCATGACGGGCATTCTGTCCTGAATGATATTTCATCTATATTAATAGCGGATTTACATCGGTAGCATATCTTCATAGCAGCACTTCAAGCTCCCCAAGGCTTGAGATGGTTTTTCCGTCTATTTTTTCAGTATGATATATGCTGAAGAACGGGTCGTGGCTTTTAAAAAGATATGCCTCAATACCAAGTGATGATGGGGCCATAAAGTCAAAAACAGGATGGTCGCCTATATGGATAAAATCACCAGCCTGGGCATCCATTTCGAGGCACAGTCTCCTGTAGAAGTCCTCGCCCTTTTTTACCATCCCGTAATCAGAGGTTGCAGATATTATACGATTAAAGTATGGTGCAAGCCCTGTGTATGCAAGTTCCTTTTCCACAAAGATCCTTGCTGCATTGGAGGCAACGATAAGGGTGTATCTCTCCTTGAGCCTGCCCAGCACCTCTTTTGCATCTTGGGCAGGTAGAATATAATCCTCATATCTTTTAAGGAGTTCTTCCGGTGACACATCAAGATTAAATCTTTTAAGCCAGTATCCTATATCATACCAGAGCAGGTCACCATCACCAAGGGTTTTATATTCCCCTATTACAGTCTTTCTGGCATCCTCAAACCCCATGGAGTATTTTTTTGCATACTCCACAGGTATCCCATGATTCCATACCATATCTCCGTATTGGGCACTCACAAGGGTCCCGTCGAGGTCAAAGGATATGATTTTTCTGTGGTTTCTCATGTTTAATCTCCAGGGTTGTTATTATAGCATACCTCCTGTGATTGAGAAATAATTTTCCGAAAATGGAGGCTCTTGTGCAATTGAACTTCATTTTTCCAATGATTTTTTATCTGTTATCTGTTAAACTCTCATATCTGTTTTAAGAATTCGTTGTTTGTGCATTTACAAAATAAAAAGTAATTTCAGGAGGTTAAAAGATGAGAATTGTTCTTTTAGGTGCACCTGGTGCTGGTAAGGGCACAGTGGCAAAACTATTGACTGATTATGATGGTTCGGTCCAGATATCTACCGGTGATATCCTGAGGGGCGCGGTTAAGGCACAGTCTGAGCTTGGAAAGAAGGCACAGGGTTATATGGAGAGAGGGGAACTGGTCCCTGACGAGCTTATAATGGAGATTATGGAGGCAAGGCTAAAAGAACCAGACTGCGATAAGGGGTTTATACTCGATGGATTCCCAAGGACAATCCCTCAGGCAGAGGCATTGAAAAAGCTCTTAGCAAAGCTCAATCTCAAACTCGATAAGGTTATTAATCTTGATGTCCCTAAGGATGTAATCCTTGACAGGCTCACAACAAGAAGGACATGCTCGAACCCGGACTGTCAGGAGATATACAATGTAAAGAGTAAGCCACCTTCACCAGATGGAAAGTGTCTCAAGTGTGGCTCCCCGGTTATCCAGCGTGCTGATGAGACTGTTGAGGCAATAACCAAGAGACTCGAGACATACAATGAAAAGACAGCACCTCTTATAGACTTTTACACCAAAGAGGGACTCATCAAAACCATCAGCTCTTTAAGCAGTGATGAGATTGTTGCCCAGATAAAAGAATCCATAAAGTAGAGTTCTGTGCTATCAGCAGTCTGACTATAGGCTGCTGATAGCAAAATGAATGAAGGTAAAAAGATGTTGAAATTCGGTTTATCTACCTATTTTCTTGTTAAAAAACATATAAAAGAGATCGTAGGGGATATCCTCTCCCACGGTTTTAAAATTATAGAACTTTCCTATGAAATACCCCATTCTCTGGAAATGGATAAAAATTTTTTTTCATATCTCAAAGGCATAAAAGAAGATGGAATAGAGCTCTCCATGCATGCCCCCTTTCTCGAGATTAATTTTGGGAGTTTTTTTAATGATATGAGAATGTTCTCAAAGAATAGGGTATTAGAGGCATTAGATGTAGCAGAGTCAGTAGGGTGTAACCCCGTTGTTATTCATCCATGTTATACCTTTGTAAAAGGCAAGGCGGAACATATAGAAAAAAAGACCAGGGAGAATTTTATTGAGGATCTAAGGGAGATTGTGAATAAAGCAAAAAACAGCGGCATCAAGATTGCCATTGAAAATGTCCATATGCCTTTTTTCTTTTTTTATAGCATGGATGATTTTAAATCACTTAAGAGGGAAATCCCTGAACTTGGCATAGCCTTTGACATAGGACACGCATATATTGCCAAATATTCAAAGGGAAATAAAAACCCTGAAGAATCAATAATAGAAGACATAAAAGATGTGGGTATAGATAATATAATTCACATCCACCTCCACAATAATTCCGGGACAAGAGATGACCATTCGTTTTTATCAGGTAATATGGATGTGAACAAGATCCTAAATTTTTTAACTCAAAGCGGTTATAATGAAAAGATTATCATAGAGACCCAGGATCCTGAAGAATATGGTATGGATTTGGTATTGAGAAAGATAAAAGAATTAGAGTATCCTTGAAATAATGTTTTAAAAGTCGTAATATTATCTAAATTACGCCGGAGTGGTGGAATTGGCAGACGCGCCGGACTCAAAATCCGGTGGTGCTTGGCACTGTGCGGGTTCAAGCCCCGCCTCCGGCATTACCTAAATTATTAATATTACATAATTTTATAGGCCTCAAAAATCGTCTAGGGACAGTCCAGGGACAGTATGAGTTACTTGTTCCTATTTTTAAGTTTCAGTAAATGATCCTTAATTGTTTTTCTTAACAAGACATGCCAGCCCCTGTCCTTCTCGGTGGCTTCGGATATTCTGGGGGTTTCAGATAATACCGCCCCTTAAGGTTCTGTCAGACCTGGCCGAGGAAAGTTGTGAAAGAAACTCTCTCTTCTGAGAGATGCCCTTCAGGATTGTTTTCGCCCCCCACCACAATTTATGTTGGCTCAGATCCTCCCTTATCATGGGTTAGGTGTTGACTATTTCCACCGATTAAATATAACATACATTAAAAACCATTTTATCAAGCGATTGGAGAGGCTTGGATACAAAGTTATCCTTGAACCTTCCCAAATCGCAGCTTGACGGGAATGGTTCTATTTTCAAGGTAATATGGAGGTGACCATGAAAAAGCTATTACGTATAAAACTCGATTCTAAAACCTATCTTTATGAAGATTGTCCTGCCCATTATATGAATCTGGGTGGGAGAGGTCTCACATCAAAGATTATTAGCCATGAGGTGTCACCAAAGGCTGACCCTTTAGGGGAGGAAAACAAACTCGTCATTGCCCCGGGGATACTTGCAGGGACTGTAGCGCCTAATAACGGGAGGATATCCATTGGTGCCAAAAGCCCCCTTACAGGGACCATAAAAGAGGCCAATGCCGGTGGGGCAGTAGCCCAAAAGCTTGCAAGACTTGGCATTGCTGCTTTAATAATAGAAGGTAAATCAAAAGAGCTATCAGCAATCAAGATAGATAAAAGAGGTGTCCATTTTACAGATGCAGGCATCCTCAAGGGGATGGGCAATTATGCATTAATAGAGAGGCTAAAGGGAGAACACGGAGATAACACAGGGATAATAGGCATAGGCCCTGCCGGGGAGATGATGTTAAGGGCAGCAAACATTACAGTAACAACCCCTGATTTCAAGATAAGGGCCGCAGCAAGAGGCGGATTAGGGGCTGTCATGGGTTCAAAGAATCTCAAGGCAATAATCGTAGATGACACAGAGGCCCAAGGGGTGAAGGTTGCTAACCCGGAGATGCTCAAGGAGGCTGCATCTGAACTATCAAAGGGTATACTCTCTCACCCTTTAATAGAAGGGCTTAAGGTCTTCGGGACCCCCATACTTGTAATGATGATAAATACAGCCAATGCCCTACCAACCAGGAATTATTCTATGGGTCAGTTTGCCGATGCAGAGAAGATATCCGGGGAATACATGGTAGAGGTTATGTCCAGGAGGCCAAACAGCCATCAGACCCACAGGTGTATGAGCGGCTGTATTATTGGCTGTTCTAATATCTACACAGATGAAAAGGGTAATGAGACTGTGTCAGGTCTTGAATATGAGACATTAGGCCTTGTAGGTTCTAACTGTATGATAGGTAATCTCGATGATGTTGCCCTTATAAACAGACTCTGTAATGATTTGGGGCTTGATACAATGGATGTAGGTGCTGCCATAGCATGTGCCATGGAGGCAGGTATACTCCCCTGGGGAGATGGAAAAGGGGCATATGCCCTTATAGAAAGCATTAAAGACGATTCTGAAAAAGGAAAAATGATAGGTAATGGTTGTTTCTATACAGGCAAGGCCCTTGGTTTAGCAAGAATACCTCATGTAAAAGGCCAATCTCTTGCTGCATATGACCCGAGGGTGCTGAAAGGCACCGGGGTTACATATGCCACATCCCCCATGGGTGCAGACCATACATGCGGGAATGCCCTTCCCAGTCCCGCTAACCCTGATTATAACCCCGCTGCACCAACTGGCCAGAAGGAGATATCCGGCTTCCTGCAGAGATACTTTGCAGCCATAGACAGCCTTGGTTTCTGTCTTTTTGCATCCTTACCTCTATTGGATATACCTGAACTTCAAAGACACCTCATTGCCTGTGCTGCATCTATTACAGGTCAACCCCTTGATGAGAATTATCTAATAGCCCTTGGTGGAGAGGTCATTAAAACAGAGAGGGGGTTTAATACAAAGGCAGGTTTTACATCAAAGGACGACCGCCTGCCTGATTTCTTCACAAAGGAGGCATTACCAGGGACTGATACAGTGTTTGATGTTAAAGAGGAGGAGATAGATACCACATTAAATTTTTGAATAAAATTTAATGTTTAAAAAATTGAGCCTGTCTGTAAAAAATGGTGGGGATAGATAAAAAAGTTCAGACCACTGTTGACAAATCAGAAGTAGAAAAAATCAAAGCCTTGATAATTTTTTTAAAAATGTACTGTTGATGAAAAAAAAATAAAATTGTAACATTAAAAGGGGTTTTGCCATATGACAGGGTATAATGAATCAGAAAAATCTCCATTGAACTCACCATTTTCCAAAAAACAGGTAAATAGTATGAAAACCCTTGAAGAGATAAAAAAGAGACTCACGGAACACAAAGAGGAGATAAGGGATAAATACGGTGTGATAATCATAGGCGTTTTTGGTTCTTATGCAAGGGGCAGGCAAAATAAAATGAGCGATATAGATATTTTGATAGAAGTAGAGAGGCCGATAGGGCTTAAGTATTTTGAACTATGGGATTACATTGAAAAATTACTTTCCTGTGAAGTTGACCTTGTGAGAGCAAAACTTTTAAGAGAAGAGATAAGAGAAGGTATTTTAAAAGAGGCAGTGAATATATGAAGCGGAAGGGAAGTGTTTATATCAGGGATATAATTGAATCAATAGAAAAAATAGAAGATTTTATAGTAAACATGGGCATAGATGAAATGATTCAGGATGATAAAACAGCAAGTGCAGTAGTAAGAAAACTTGAGATAATTGGTGAGGCAGCAAAGCAAATACCCCAGGAAATCAGGCAAAGATTCCAGAATATCCCCTGGTCATCAATGGCAAAAACCCGGGATAAGATTATCCATTTTTATCATGGGATAGATTATGAAATTATATGGCAGATAATTAAAGAGGATTTACCACCATTAAAACCATTGTTTTTAGAAATTTATAACATCCTAAAAGATGAAGAAAAGTAAAAAATCATATGATTGTTACTATAGCCTCAAGGACCAAGTTTCTATTTATTCTTATGATGAGCTAAAATGACCAGCCAGCTATCAAGAAAATAAAA
>JAKPCK010000117.1 GCA_029553295.1 Deltaproteobacteria bacterium
CCGTCAGCTCATCGCACAGGGCAGGCTCGTGGATCAGTCCTTTATGGAAGAGGTCCTCGGAAAGCCTCAGGCGAAGTAACAAAACCGATTTTCCCAGGGGGGAGAAATCCCCCCTTTTTTTATTAAAATGCAAAGGTCAGGTCTTTTGGATACTGACCCCCTTCAGGAGGTTTCCATATGGGTTACAATCTAATAGTTTTTGAGAAAAAAAATAAGGTGGCAAGGATAACTTTGAATGTCCCGCCTTCAAACTGGCTTACCATCTCCATGATGAAGGAGATCAATGAAGCCCTTGCAGATGTAAAAAAAGACCCTTCAATCCAGATGCTCGTGTTTGACCACGCCGGTGAAAAGGCATTCTGTGATGGTGTGGATGTAGCAGACCACACAGAAGACAAGGTAGATGAGATGATAGAGGTCTTCCACAGGATGTTCCGCAATCTCGCGGAGATGGATATAACCACCGTGGCGGTTGTAAATGGCCGTTCACTGGGAGGTGGTTGTGAGCTCATGTCATTCTGTGACATAGTCGTGGCATCTGAGAAGGCACGTATAGGTCAGCCTGAGATAGCTGTCGGTGTCTTCCCACCTGTTGCTGCAGCATGGTTCCCCAAGATTATAGGGCTACAGAAGACCTATGAGCTTATCCTAACAGGGAAGGTTATAAGCGCAAAAGAGGCACAGGCAATAGGGCTTGTTACAGTGGTCTTACCGGCAGAGAACTTCAAGGAAGAGGTGGATAAATACCTCGCTGACTTCCTCAACAAGAGCAGGCCTGTGGCTATATGGACAAAAAGGGCAATAAAGGCCGGGTTGAGCCTCGACTTCCTCCAGGCACTCAAGGCATCGGAGATTATATATCTCAAGGGCTGTATGTCCACAGATGATGCAAAAGAGGGTATCACTGCATTTATGGAAAAGAGAAAGGCTGTCTGGAAGGATAAATAGAAAGCCATGCTCTTTGCACCAAAGGAAGAGATATACTCAAGGATAACAAGACTGAAATCTTTGATGGAGGATGCCTCGCTGGACGGGGCATTCTTCCATTATAAGATAGACTATTATTATCTCTCCGGTACCATGCAGGATTCACTCCTGTTTGTGCCCGTAGATGACGAGCCTGTTCTTTTCGTAAAGAGGGAGGTATCAAGGGCAAAGAGGGAATCACCCATTAACAGGATTGTATCCATCCGTTCCATAAAAGAGATTATCCACCATATAAAGCCCATTAAAAAAGTAGGGTTGCAGCTCGATGTTGTCCCGTATAACGATGTAATGAGATTCAGGGAGATAGTGGGTAATGTGGAGTTTTTCAACTGCTCACCTCTTACAAGGGAACTGAGAAAGGTGAAATCACCATTTGAGATTGCACTCATAGAGAGGGCTGCTGCTATCCAGAAGATGGTATACGAATATGTCCCTCAAGTCCTTGAGGAGGGGATGACAGAGATAGAACTCGGGGGCATCCTTGAGGCATATGCAAAGGCCCTGGGTCATGAAGGGCTACTCCGTGTCCGGTCTCTCAACTATGAGGCATATACATGGCATATTGTAAGCGGCAGGACAGGGAGTATTGTGAGTCAGTCGGATTCGCCTATGGGCGGATTGGGCCTGTCGCCTGCCTTCCCTGTAGGCGCCAGCATGAAAAAGATCAAAAGGAATGAACCTATCCTCATTGATTTCGGCATATGCTACCACGGTTATCAGGCAGACCAGACAAGGATGTTCGCCATAGGGTCTATGCCGAAACTATTTGTCGACGGATATGAGGCATGCAGGGAGATACACTACAAGGTCCTTGATAAGGTATTAGAAGGTCTGACAAGCAGGGAATTATTCGAATATTCTAAAAAACTGGCAGATAGGCTCGGGTTCGGTGATTATTATCTCGGGTACAGACCCCATAAGGTGAGGTTTCTTGCCCACGGCATAGGTATAGAGCTTTCAGAATTGCCCTTTATAGCCGCAACCCATGACTACCCCATAAATAACCATGCAGTCTTTGCAATAGAGCCCAAGATGGTTTTTCCCAGGAAAGGCGCCTGCGGTATCGAAAACACTGTCTATGTAGATAATGGCAGATACAGGATCCTAACTGATACAGATGAGCGTATCACTATCTTATGAAGGTCCTATTTTCTACAGGCTGTCTATACTACCTACCCATAAAAGACATATTCCTCGTTGCAAAAGAGGCGGGTTATGACGGCTGTGATTTGGTAATAAACAGACATTTCAATAGACCGGATTACCTTGATATTGTAAAGGAGTGCTGTGAGATACTGCCTGTCTATTCTATCCATGCACCTTTTCTAAAAATTGATGCCTGGGGCAACAAGACTAATGCCATTGTCCAGACGGTTAGAATTGCCAAGGAGTTAAATGCAGGTATCATCAATTTCCATCCGCCCTCGTGGTTTTCTGCAGAACTCGTTTTCTTCAGGTCATTCAGAAAGATAGAGGACTTTCAGAAATCACTGGGTTCTGAAGGGATAAGATTAACCATAGAAAATATGCCCCTTGTAGGCAAAAAGCTCATGCTCATGCCCTATATCCTCAACGACTATAAAGACCTGATTGAGTATGGATTAGAGAGAAACCTCGACTTTACCTTTGATACAACACATCTGGGGACATTCGGGGTAGACCCTGTAATTGGTTTTTTAAGTTTTTTTAAAACCGGGCGGCTTAAGAATGTCCATATAAGCGATTATACTGATACAGAGAGTCATCTGTTTCTCGGCAGGGGTATTATGCCTGCGGCAAAGCTCTTAAACACCATGAGAAGGCTCGGTTATGATGAGATGATTACCCTTGAGGTATCCCCTGAGGAACTGCCAAGGACAAGGCAGTGGATGGTGAAGATGATGCGCTACCAGCTCTCCCTTATAAGACTGCATCTGGGCTTGGATAACCATGACTAAAAAAACCCTTTTTGTCTGCGAAGAATGCGGATATGAGACATATAAATGGATGGGCAGGTGTCCCAGGTGCTCCAAATGGGATACTATAAGGGAGGTGCAGCAGGAGAAGGATAGACCATTAGGTATTGAGACCCCTTTTTTGATGGGGGATGAAGAGATACCTGATGAGAGAATAATCCTGGGTATAGAGGAGCTAGACAGGGTCTTGGGCGGCGGCATGACAGAGGGCTCTTCCATACTCTTAGGGGGTGACCCGGGCATAGGCAAGACTACCCTGTGTTTTGAGATAGCATCAAGGATGGCTGAGATTGGAAAAAACCCTCTCTATGTATCCGGGGAGGAATCCATAAGACAGCTCGCTGCCAGAAAAAAAAGGCTAAGCCTTAAGGGCTCGTTCCCCATTCTATCCACAAACAGAATGGATGATATCCTCGCTGCCATAGCCGCCAGAAGATATGACCTCGTTATTATAGATTCTATCCAGTCCATATATAACACAAAACTCCCCATGCTCCCGGGGAGCACAAGTCAGATAAGGGATGTATCTTCCAGGCTTATAATGGAGATGAAGACAGGCGACATAACACACAT
>JAKPCK010000005.1 GCA_029553295.1 Deltaproteobacteria bacterium
ATAACAATACCATAAACCCCGAATAGGAGGTATAACCACATGATGGATCGATGGACCTTTGGAATAACAATGCTCGTTGTGGGTATGGGCGGCACACTCCTTACACTTATTTTATTGAGCCTAATTATGTCAGTTCTCAAGAAGATATTTCCATATAAGCCCGATGAAGAAAAAAAAGACTAAAGGAAGGAGTTCAATATGATTGAGGCAATAATCAGTGGTGCAAACGGGCTCATAGCAGGATTCATGAACCTGCACTGGTCTAATCCCGTAATGATGGCCATAGGATGTTTACTTCTCTACCTGGGTATTAAAAAGGACTTTGAGCCACTTCTTCTCGTGCCTATTGGATTTGGATGTATCATAGTCAATATCCCTCTTGCAGGGCTTATGGAAAAAGAAGGCTTTTTAAGGACCATATATGATGCCGGTATCATTACCGAACTGTTTCCCCTCCTTATCTTTGTAGGTATTGGTGCTATGACGGATTTTACACCTGTCCTTGAAAACCCCTATACATTCCTCCTTGGTGCAGCAGGTCAGTGCGGTATATTTCTCACATTGCTTCTTGCCCTTGCCCTTGGTTTTAAATACAACGAGGCAGTTACCATAGGCATAATCGGTGCATGTGATGGTCCTACTGTTATCTATGTTGCATCCCAGTATGCCCAGAATCTCCTTGGCCCATGTTCTGTTGCTGCCTACTCCTATATGTCTTTAGTCCCGGTGCTCCAGCCACCTATCATGAGGATACTAACGACAAAAAAAGAGAGGGAGACTATAATGAAGACAGGCAAGAGGACTGTTTCCAAAACCACAAAACTCCTTTTTCCCATTGTCATTACAATTGTAGGTGGTCTAATTGCACCTAAGGGTCTACCGCTTCTTGCCACTATTATGCTCGGCAATTTTATGAAGGAATCCGGTGCAGTTGCAAGACTTACAAAGGCCTCAGAAAATGAGATTACCAATATCGTAACCCTCCTCCTTGGCATATCCATCGGTGCCACCATGGATGGAAAGGTCTTTGTCCAGCCCACCACCATCATTATACTGGCACTGGGTCTTATAGCCATATGTCTTGATACAGTATGCGGTATTTTGTTCGGTAAAGTCCTATACCTTATAACAGGTGGTAAGATTAACCCGCTTATCGGTGCAGCAGGTATATCTGCCTTCCCCATGTCTGCCCGTGTTGTCCAGAAAGAAGGGCAGAGGTATAACAAGAAAAACTATCTGCTTATGCATGCCATGGGTGCTAATGCAGGGGGGCAGGTAGGCTCTGTCATGGCAGCAGCGGTTATGCTCTCTGTTTTAAAGGGTATGGGGGTAATATAGATTAAAATCCTATAAAATTCGAAATAAAAAAGGCCATCTATAAAAATAAATATAGATGGCCTATATTTTTGTTTTAATCTTAGCTATTTCAGCATAGCCAGGAATGTCCCTGCTGCCACCGCTGTCCCTATAACACCTGCCACATTGGGTCCCATGGCATGCATAAGGAGGAAGTTTTTAGGGTCTGCCTCCTGACCTACCTTCTGGGATACCCGGGCTGCCATAGGCACTGCCGATACACCGGCAGAGCCTATCAATGGATTTATCTTTTCCTTCAAAAAAAGATTCATAATCTTGGCAAATATAAGGCCACCAACTGTAGAGAATGCAAAGGCAATAAGACCGAGTAAAAATATAAATAGAGGTTTTGGGCTTAAAAATACCTCTGCCTTCATGGTAGAACCTACGGCAAGCCCTAAGACAATGGTTACAATATTGAGAAGGTCATTCTGGGCGGTCTTGAGCAGTCTATCCACTACCTTACATTCTCTAAATAGATTGCCAACCATCAAAAGACCCATAAGGGGTGCTGCATCAGGGGTCAAAAGACATATAACAACTGTGGCAACCAGAGGGAATATTATCTTCTCTGTTTTTGAAACAGACCTAAGCTGTTTCATCCTTATCTTTCTCTCTGCCTCTGATGTAAGGAGTTTCATAATAGGCGGCTGGATTAAGGGCACCATGGCCATATAAGAGTATGCGGCAACAGCAACCATACCCATCATATGGGGGGCGAGGGCTGATGCGAGATATATTGTTGTTGGGCCATCTGCTCCACCAATTATACCAATAGAGGCTGCCTCTTTAATAGTAAAGCCGAAGAAGATGGAGCCGAAAAATGCTACATAGACACCGAGTTGGGCTGCGGCACCGAGAAGTAATGTCTTAGGGTTTGCAATCATGGGTCCAAAATCAGTAAGTGCCCCTATGCCGAGAAATATAAGACATGGTATAATCTCTGTCTCAAGACCGTATTTAAAGAATAGATTAATAAGCTGACCCGGTCCTGTAAGGGGTGCGATAGGCATATTAACGAGGAATATGCTAAAGCCAATGGGGACTAAAAGTAATGGTTCAAAGTCCTTTTTTATGGCAAGATACATGAAAAGACATCCGATAAGCCACATTATGACATATCTGTAGTCAAGATGGGGGATACCTGTTTTTAAGAATATCTCATACAATACATTCAGTAGCTGCATGTCTACTTACCTCCCTTCTTTGTTGTAGACCTGATAACAAAGCTCATGAGCTTCACGCTCAAAGAAAGGAGAATTAGTGTTAGAAACACAATCAACAGCCCTGTTCCGGCAACTCCTAATGCTTCTCTAATCATGTTTTAAAACCTCCTATCTATTTTTAATGTAACATTAAAGCCATTGAGGCCAGCCTATGTAAATATTTTAAATATCTGAAAAGGTCTTTTTACTGAGAAACAAATCTATTTCTTTACCCCTTTTAATGCCTATATTTAATGTTGAATGCACTATGTTGTCAAGAGAATAATTTCACAAAAAAGATATTGTAAATCCTTGAAACGACATGCAAAAAAAGTTTTATATTTTTCTATTGCAATAATAGACAAAATAATTAAATTGTATTCTGATAAACTATGAATAGATTCATAGCAGTGGTAGATGATGAACCGGATATATTAGAGCTTGTCTCTATAAATCTCAAGAAGGCAAACTTTGCTGTTGAGTGTTTTGAAAATGCTGAGTCCTTTTTTAGGTCACTCAAACAAAAAACCCCTGACCTTGTTATCCTTGATCTGATGTTGCCTGATATGGATGGCTTTGAGGTATGCAAGTCCTTAAAGAGTCATAATAGATATGCATCTATACCTATAATTATGCTTACTGCAAGGGTAGATGAAACAGAAAAGGTTTTAGGCCTTGAACTTGGGGCTGATGACTATATAACAAAGCCCTTTTCCCCAAAAGAGATGGTGGCAAGGGTAAAGGCGGTCTTAAGGAGACACAGACCCTCAGAAGATGTTAAACAATTAATAGACATAGCTGGGACAATATTTATAGATTTGGAAAAATATTCTGTATTAGTGAATGATAAAAAAGTGGATTTGACATCAACAGAATTCAAGATACTGAGTCTCCTTGCATCAAGGAAAGGCTTTGTATTTTCCAGGGATGCCATCCTTCAGCATCTATGGGGCAGCGAAAAGATGGTCATAGACAGGACAGTAGATGTCCATATAAAACACCTGAGGGAAAAACTCGGCAGCGCTGCAGGTTTTATAAAAAATATCAGGGGCTTGGGCTACAAGATAGAGGAATGAGGATAAGCATATTTACAAAAAATATGGGGGCCTTTCTCATAGTGGTCCTGCTTTTAGGACTATCCATGCCCTTTATAGCTTTCAAAACTATAAAACAACACTATATAGCTACCTTTACCGATAACCTGAAAAACATGACCCTGCTACTCAGACCTGAAATCACAGACTTTTTCAGGACTCGAAAACTAAAAGAGATGGATAATTATGTTAAATCGTTCAAGCATAATGTAAATATGCGCATAACTGTTATGGATAGCGATGGGTTAGTCATAGCTGATTCAGAAAAAGACCCAAGGGTCATGGAAAACCACAGGATGAGACCGGAGTTTATAGACGCAGTTTCAGGAAGGATAGGAAAATCTATGCGTTTTAGTGTAACGGTCGAGGAAAAGATGTTGTACGTGGCAGTGCCAATTGTTGCAGATGGAAAAATAATAGGGGTTTTAAGGATAAGCGAATTCTTAAAGGACATAGAAAACCTCCTTAATGACCTCAGGAACAAAATTATATGGCTGACATTAATAACAGCTACTTTTGCCTTTATAATTACCTTGATTATATCCAGAGGCATCTCAAAACCCTTAGCAGAGCTTGTTTTAGCAGCTAAACAGGTATCCCAGGGCAACTTTAATGTAAAGGTCTTCTTGAAAAACAATGACGAGCTCAAGGATCTTGCAGAAAGCTTCAATGAAATGACAATAAAGATGCAGAACATGTTTCAACATCTGGCCAATCAAAAAGAGGAGTTCAACACCATTATCTCATCCATTGAAGAACCTCTCTTTGTTTTAAAAAAAGATGGAACAGTAAAGCTATGCAACGAGAGCTTTAAAAGGATTGCCGATAACAGAGAATTAAAAGGAGGGTATTTCTGGGAATACTGCAGATCCCCTGAACTCGATGACATTGTAAAGAAAGTAAAATTAGAAAGAAAGCACCACCTGGAAGAGATAAAAATAAAGGATAGATTTTATCTTTGCAGTTTTACTTTTTTGAATCAGACAGAAGAGATTGTGATTATTTTACAGGACATTACCAGGTTCAAGCAGCTTGAGACACTAAAAAAGGAGTTTATAGCCAATATATCCCACGAACTAAGGACACCACTTACTGCCATAAAAGGGTTTATAGAAACCCTTGAAGAAGAAGAGCATATCCAGAATGTCAGGTATCTCGAGGCCATAAAAAGACATACCAACAGGCTTATGAATATTGTAAATGATATCCTTGTATTGAGCGAACTGGAGAAAGAGGGTATCAGGCTTGAAAAAGAGGATGTGAATCTTATAGACCTGACAGAAAACATACTGAAGATATTTGAGCAGAGGATAAAGGAAAAGGGTTTGAGTGTTGTCCTTAATGCACAGGAAAATATAAGACCTATTAAGGCTGATTCTTTTCGACTTGAACAGATGCTCATAAACCTCATGGACAATGCAATAAAATACACAGAAAAAGGCACAATAACGATCTCCATTAACCAGGATGAAGATATATGTATGATTACAGTAGAGGATACGGGTATAGGTATACCAGAAAGCTCTATCCCCCGTATCTTTGAGAGATTCTATACAGCAGATAAATCCCGTTCAAAAAAATTAGGCGGCACAGGTCTTGGGCTCTCTATTGTCAAACATATTGTGTTACTCCACAAAGGATCCATCGATGTCCAGAGTTCATTCGGTAAGGGTACGAAATTTACAATAAAATTACCTATGTAAGTCCTGCAAAACCCTGCAGGGGTCTTGTTATTAAAAGATAAAGAATTGAAAGGTCTTAGAGGTATACTCTCTTTTTGAAGATAATCTACTTTATCATGAGTCCTTGTTAGGCTTATCTGGATTGCGTTCTAACCTGCTTTCGGACGAAGATAAAATCTCCTCCTTCGTGGCCCACATAGGGCAAATCAGAATACTCCGGGGTCTGAGGTGCATTGGTTACAACTAATTTTCTTATTTCCTCAAATAGCCTTGTCCCCTCCATAATACCACTATTTTTGTTTAAAACATCAAGAAACATCTTTGCAAAAACAGAATGTCCATGACCACCCTCATCAGCTACTGGTTCCACACCCCCTGATGTGAGCACCACCCGTGTTTTTTTCTCGGCAAGGCGTCGGAGATAATCTGAACCTTTAGCCGTCAGTGTTACACCCCTTGTTAGGGTGCCACCATAACAGCTATCTGCTACAATCATAACATGTTTTGCAGTCATGGCTTTTACAGCATCTGAGATATCACTTGTTGAGATCCAATTGGCTGGACTATCTGTATCAGCATCAACAGGTAACCAGTATCCCCTACCTGTATCCTTGTCTAAATAACCATGCCCTGCATAATAGATTAAAAGATTGTCCTGTTGCGTGAGATTTTTCCGTAGATTACTAAAGGCATCCAAAATCTGTTTTCTTGAGGCATCAAGGAGTAAAACAACCTCATAACCATATTCTTTATTTAGCAGGGTGCTTACAGCCTCAGCATCACTTTTAGCAGTCTTTAATTTTCTCAAATTTTTATATTCATTATTACCTATTACGAGGGCATAGTATTTTCCAAAATTTATATATGCGCCCTCTTTTATACGTAAAAGCTCGTCACGCCTTTGTTTGGCTATGTCTGCATATCGGCCCTTGCTATATTTTTCCAAATAGCGATCCATATCTTTTGGTTCTTTTGAATCCTTAATCGTCTCCCATAACTCTATCTCTTCCCTTTCTGCTTTTAATGCCTCAAGTTGTCTCTCTAACATACGTGCAAGGTCTGCATATTTTCCTTTAGGATAGCGTCTTAAGTATTCTTTAAAATCCTCTGGTTTAGAACTCTCTCTAATATTATTCCAAAATGCCATTTCCTCTGTATCGGCCTTCATGCGTAAAAGGATATCAATTCTTGACTTTGCAAGGTCTGCAAAAAGTCCATCAGGGTATATTTGTAGGTAATTTTTATAATCCTCTATATTTTTGCTTTGTTCTATCTTTTCCCATATACGTATCTCTAAGTTATCCTGTTTTTCTTTTGCAGCAATAATATTTTCTATTCTTTTTTTGGCCTGGGCTACATATATTCCCTGTGGATAGGCATTCAGATATCGGCGCAGATCCTCTGGGTCTGAACTACCCTTTACCTTCTCCCAGAGTGCCTCTTCAACCTCCACCTCTTTGGAAACTGATGCTACAGACCTTAAACGTTTTAGCGAGGTTACAGCCATGTCCACAAACAAACCCTTAGGAAACTGCTGCATATAACCCTCAAAATCATTGGGGTTTTTACTGTCTTTTATCTTGTTCCAATATGCTACATCCTTTTCCAGGGATTCCTTTTCCTCTAATGCCTGAATCTTTGCTTGAGCTGCCCCCAAGAAGGTGCCTTTCGGGTATTGTTCCAGGTATTTCTTGTAACTCGAGACAGTATTCTGTTTGGAGGCCTCCTCCCATGCACGTTTTTCTGCCTCATCCAATTCGCTCTTTTTATCCGTAGTTTTATCTGTAGCTGGAATTGCGATGGCAAATGCCTCTGCAGGCAGATTGGCTATTGATGGCAATGCTGCTTCTGTTGACCCTTTTTTAAGGAGGGTTTTTTTCCTTTCAAATTCCCAGCTAAAATTATTTGAACCACCACCGAGGTTTAGAAAGCCTGCACCAGCTACTGAATAACTACCTTTTAAAATGCTTTTGTCAAAATCAATTTCATAAATATTGAATTTCATATTATAGGCACCAGGGAAAAATAGCCAAGAACAAACAGGCGTTGTCTCCATAGTAATGCTCTTTGGTGATGTTACATTAATTGTAACAGGGGCACTGGCACATAAAAGAGGTCCGATCCACCTTACCTTTCCATCCATCATGAATTTTATCTGGGATGTCTTTTTATCAATGCCAACCTGAAATATGTATGGCTCACTATATGAAGCCATTCCAGGAAAAGGGCCACCTTGTATATACCACCTAATACCTTTTTTTTCACATGTCTTACCATCATCCCCTAATGTGCATATATCAGACAGGGTATTCTCATTAGTCCTGATCATAGCAAGGAGGCCCCCGATAATTCTATCCATATCGAATCTATCTGCAGGCTCACATCTATTATTCAGACATAGGCTTACACCTTCTGGAGGGGCAAAACTGGAGGTAGGGGTTGATGCACAGCCATAGAGATGGAATAGAAAAATAAGAAAAGCAGAGATAAATGGAAATTTTTTTATTAATGGGCGCAAATCCATTGTTATTTATCCATTATTTTCAAAGGCCTTATTTAAAAATATTTTAATTTGTTTTTTAGATTATTTCAATACTGTCGATTCGGCTAGTCTTAAAAATTAACCAAAAATTAACAGAAAATTTATTTTATCGTAACAATTGAGGTCTAAACTACATCCAGATTTAAAAATTCAGATACCGGAGGTTAGTGTATGTTTAAATGGTTAAAGGTATTAAGTTTTTTTGTATGTATCTTGATAGTAGGTTTTTCGGGTTTAAATGTTTATGCTGCAGAAGGTGAACTCATAGGTGCAGGTGCAACATTCCCCCAGCCCCTATATTCGAAGATGTTTGATATTTATTTTCAGCAACATAAAATCAAGATTAATTATCAGGGTATTGGCTCAGGTGGCGGTATAAACCAGCTTATTAAAAAGACTGTGGATTTTGTTGGTACAGATGCATTTATGACAGAGAAGGAATTAAAGGATGCCGGTGCACCTGTTTTGCATATACCTACATGTCTTGGTGCTGTGGTTATTACCTATAATCTCCCTGGCAACCCTAAATTGAAATTAACACCTGATGTAATTGCCCATATCTTCCTCGGAAATATTAAAAAATGGAATGACCCAAAGATAGCAGGTATCAACAAAGATGTAAAGCTGCCTGATCTGTCTATCACTGTTGTAAGAAGGGCTGATGGCAGCGGCACCACATATATATTCAGTGAATATCTAAGTAAGGTAAGCAGTGCCTGGAAGGAAAAGATGGGAACAGGCAAATCACTTAACTGGCCTGAAGGCTTTATTGGTCAGAAGGGAAACCCAGGGGTTGCTGGCTATATTAAACAGACCCCTGGAGCAGTGGGCTATGTAGAGCTCTTATATGCCCTTCAAAACCAGATGGCCTTTGCCAGCATAAAAAATAAGGCGGGTAACTTCATTGAACCAACACCAAAAACAGTAAGCAATGCAGCCAAGGTAAAGATCCCTGATGATACAAATGTATCCCTTACTGATACCAGTGCAAAAGACGGCTACCCCATTAGCGGTTTTACATGGCTTATATTCTATAAAGAGCAGAATTATGCCGGAAGGTCAAAACAGAGGGCAGAATCCCTTGCCAAGATGCTTATGTGGGTTGTTACAGATGGACAGAAATATGTAGAGCCTCTTCAGTATTCACCCCTTCCAAAAGAGGCGTCAACCGCTGCCCAGAAGATTATAAAAAGCATGACCTATAATGGAAAACCAATACTTAATTAACTGAGATGACAAAGACAGATAAATCAGAAAGAAGGTTTACAAACATAATCTTTATATCGGGGCTATCAATAATTGTCCTCCTCCTTGCCATATTCTCCACACTCTTGATAGCCTCGATACCATCCATCAAGACCTTTGGTATTGGTTTTTTTATAAGCAAACACTGGGATCCTTCCCTTGAGAAATTCGGTGCCCTACCCTTCTTGTATGGGACGCTGATAACATCTATTATAGCCCTTTTTATCTCCATACCCTTTTCCATTTCCATCTCCATTTTTCTTGGTGAGTTTTTTAGAGAGGGGTTTATCTCAAACTTCTTAAGGAGTTCCACTGAGGTCCTTGCCGGTATACCCTCTGTAATATACGGACTCTGGGGACTCTTTCTTCTTATGCCCATAACAAGATTTATCCAGACATCCCTCGGCACCACCCCCTACGGAGTCGGGATCTTTACAGCATCTCTTATACTGGCCATTATGATTATACCCTTTTCAGCATCCATCGGTAGAGAGGTCATATCCTTAATACCTGCTGATTTAAAAGAGGCTGCGTATTCCCTTGGCGCAACAAGATTTGAGGTGATAAAAAACATAATAATCCCTTATGCCCGCTCCGGCATCATAGCAGGGATACTCCTTGCATTCGGTCGGGCAATAGGTGAGACTATGGCAGTTACCATGCTTATAGGAAACAGCAATTTCCTGCCCAAGAGCATATTCAGTCCTGCCAATACTATGGCAAGTGTTATAGCCAATGAATTTGCCGAATCTACAGGTATTACTGCATCATCTCTTATATACATAGGACTTGTCCTTTTTCTTGTTACCATGTTTGTAAATATAGCCGGGACCTATATTATAAAAAAGATAAGCCTTGAGGCATCCAAGGAGGTGACATAGTGAATACTGCTGAAAACATAGCTGAAAATATAGAAGACACAAATATGCATAAGATAATACCCTTTCCTTCTCCTTTACGCATCCATGAAGATAAAACTCTACGGAATAATAGTCCAGTAGGCTATAGGATCTTTAAAGACAAGTTATTTAAATGCCTTGTTATCATCCTGTCTATCTTGAGTTTTTTACCATTACTCCTTGTCCTCTTCCACATCACAAAAAACGGCATATCAGTGATAAATTGGGGTTTTTTGACAGAACTGCCCCTCCCTATAGGTGAAAAAGGTGGTGGTGTTTTTAACTCCATCATCGGCTCTCTCATACTAATAATCCTCTCCAGTATCATATCTATCCCCCTTGGCATATCAGCAGGTATTTATCTTGCAGAAAAAAATAAGGGCAGGATTGCAAATATAATAAATCTGTGTATAGTAGTACTTCAGGGGACACCCTCAATTGTTATAGGCATAATCACATACATATGGGTTGTGGCACCTTTAGGTGGCTTTTCAGCTTTATCAGGTGGCATTGCCTTGAGCATCATGATGCTACCTGTTATAATAAAATCTACAGAAGAGACACTAAAGCTCATACCATATCACCTCAAGGAGGCATCCCTTGCCCTCGGTGTCCCTTACTACAAAACAATACTCAAGGTTATCCTGCCTACAGGCTTAAGCGGTATCTTAACGGGTATACTCCTCAGTGTGGCAAGGATTACTGGTGAGACAGCTCCACTGCTTTTCACTGCCTTTGGTAATCAATTTTTAAATTACAATATTCTCAAACCTATAGACTCGCTCCCTTACCGTATATTCTATTATGCCATGAGCCCCTACCCGGAGTGGCATACCTTTGCATGGGGTGCATCTTTTATACTTGTGATGATTGTCCTGTCTTTTAATCTTATAGCGAGAGGTATATCAGCTAAATGGAAAGTCCAATTCTAAGCGTAGAGAATTTTTCTGCCTTCTTTGGCGAGAATCAGATTCTAAGGGATATAAGCATAAATACATCGCCCAATAAGGTAACAGCACTTATGGGACCTTCAGGTTGTGGTAAGACCACGCTCATCCGTTGTATAAACAGGATGCACGAATTAATTCCAGGTGCAAGGGTATCAGGGAAGATATACCTTAAAAAACAGGATATCTACATGATGGAGCCCATAGTCTTGAGGAGAAAGATAGGTATGGTCTTTCAAAAACCCAATCCGTTTCCAATGATGAGCATATACGACAATGTAATAGCAGGTTATAAACTAAACGGGATAAAGCTCAAAAAAGATGAGTCTGATAGTATCGTGGAGCGCTCTCTAAGGAATGCTGCCCTGTGGAATGAGGTCAAGGATTCACTCCACAGAAAGGGGACATTTCTGTCCGGTGGGCAACAACAGAGGCTTTGCATTGCCCGTGCCCTTGCCATGAACCCTGAGATACTGCTTCTTGACGAACCTACATCTGCCCTTGACCCTAAGTCTACAGCCCATATAGAGGAGTTGATTGTAGAGTTAAAACAAAATGTCACCATGTTGCTTGTAACCCACAACATTGCCCAGGCTGCCAGGGTATCTGACTTTACAGCATTTATTTATCTCGGTGAACTTATAGAGTTTGGTCCAACTGAAAAGATGTTCACCGTCCCCAAGGACAAGAGGACAGAGGAGTATCTTACAGGCAAATTCGGGTAGAACAAACAATGGGGTTTTTTATTTAGCAGGGTTTTGGAAAGGTCATTATTTTGTTTGACAACCAGAAAATAGGTGTATACAATTGATGCATCTTCATGGCCAGAAAAAAAACCCGCAAGATACATATAGGTAACGTCCCTATAGGTGGGGGCAGCCCTATAGTTGTCCAGTCTATGCTCAAGACAAACCCGGAGAACCTGCAGGATACACTCCATCAGGCCCTTGAACTTAAAAGGGCAGGGTGTGAGTTAATAAGGATTGCCCTCCCTCAGATAGATAAATGCAAGACAATACCTTTTCTAAAGAATGAGACAGGCGTCCCTTTGATAGGGGATATTCATTTTAATTATAAAATTGCAATAAAGGCTATGGAAGAAGGGATAGATGCAATCAGGATAAACCCGGGGACAATAAATAATATCCAGAAGGTAAAGGAGATAGTCAATGTTGCCATCCAGACAAAGACACCTATAAGGATAGGCATAAATGTGGGCTCTCTGGAAAAGAGGATATTAAAGAAATATACAAACCCCAATGCCGATGCCATGGTAGAAAGTGCCCTGTATTATATCAAGATGATAGAGGATATGGGCTGGCAGGAACTAAAGGTATCTTTGAAGGCATCGGATATACTTCAGACCATATCTGCCTATGAAAAATTCTCAAAAAAGTCTGATTATCCCCTACATGTTGGCATCACCGAGGCAGGACCTGTGTTTTCAGGGGCAATCAAATCAGCAATAGGTATAGGTATATTGCTCTATAAGGGTATTGGCGATACAATAAGGGTGTCCCTGACAGGCAATCCAGTATATGAGGTTATTGCAGGGTACCATATACTTCGTGACCTTGGGATTAGAAAAAAAGGAATCAATATCATATCCTGCCCCACATGCGGCCGATGCAAGACAAGTATAATGGACATTGTGGAGGAGTTTGAAAAAGAGGTCGCCTACTTTGATACAAACATAAATGTGGCTATCATGGGATGTGAGGTAAACGGTCCTGGCGAGGCAAAAGAGGCGGATATAGGTATAGCCTTTGGCCAGGAAAAGGCAACACTCTTTGCAAGGGGCAAGATAATAAAAACAGGCATCCCAAAAGAGATGGCAAGGGAACTCCTAAAAGAGGAGATATATAATCTGGCCGCAAAGGAAACACGGGAGTAAAAGCCCTCTTGCTATGAAAGATACGCCTTTGAATAGCCATAGATGGGAAATCAAAAATCGATTTGTCCTGTTTCATAATTTTTTGATTTTATAGTAAAAAATTCTATAGTTTATAGCCTATCGTCTATTGTCTGCCATTGAGGCATCCATAAGACCTGTATGGATTTTTATCTCTTCTTCTTGAATATCAATCTTATCGGTGCGCCATGAAAACCGTATTCCCTCCTCAATGCATTTTCTATATA
Organism: Deltaproteobacteria bacterium; assembly: GCA_029553295.1. Lineage (GTDB taxonomy): Bacteria > Desulfobacterota > Syntrophorhabdia > Syntrophorhabdales > Syntrophorhabdaceae > DTOV01. The sequence continues at coordinate 13,110 of JAKPCK010000005.1, forward strand.
TCTCTTGTAGTTTTCAGGGATAAGCTCAGGGTGATTGGAAAACAATATAAATGTGGGGGGCATGGTCTTTTGCTGATGGATATAGAATATCTTAACAGGTTTTCCTTTGATGTATGTGAGGTTTGCCTGGCCTGATATAGATTCAAGGTATCTGTTAAGTTCAGAGGTTACAATCCGCTTTTGTAGCTCATTGTGTATCAGCATATCTGTTTCTATTATCTTTTCTATGTTCATCCCTGTCTTTGCCGATGTAAAGACAACAGGGCAATACGATACATGGGGTATCTTTTCAGTCACCCCTTCTCTGTATATTTTTTCTTTTATACTTCCCTTTACAAGATCCCATTTGTTTATCACTAAACAGAGCCCTTTACCCCTGGATACTACTAAATGGGCTATGCCACCATCCTGATGCCCTACCCCTTCTACAGCATCTATAACGAGGTTTACCACATCAGCCTTTTCCACACTTTTTATAGCCCTTGAGACAGAATATTCCTCCACCTTCATGGATATCCTGCTCTTTTTCCTAAGGCCTGCTGTATCAATGAGGATAACCTTCTTATCCATATAGTCTATCTCTGTGTCAATGGCATCCCTTGTTGTCCCTGGTATATCACTAACTATCATCCTATCAGAGCCGAGTATGACATTTATGATAGATGATTTACCGGTATTGGGCCTGCCGATAAATGCTATCCTTATTTGCGACTTTTCATCTCTTTCTTTTTCCTCTATCTCATATATCTTCTGTCCCCTCACCAGTGTCTTTATATCCTCCAGGAGTTCATCTACACCTAAACCGTGGAGTGCGCTTATTGGATAGAGTTTTTCTACCCCGGTCTCATAAAATTCACCGATGCTTAATCCCCTCTTTTCAGAATCTACTTTATTAACAGCGCATAAAATCGGTTTATTAAACCTCCTTAGATTTTCCAATATTGTCATGTCCTCAGGCAGAAGACCATCTTTTGCGTCAAGGATAAAGATTATGGCCGATGATTCTTTTAGAGAGGACTCAATCTGCTCCCTTACCTTTTTAGAGATAATCTCGTTTCCTGAGGATTCAAAGCCTCCTGTATCAACAAGTATATAGCCCTCGCCACAGTATTCAAACTCACCGTAGTTTCTGTCCCTGGTTACGCCGGGGTTATCCTCTGTAATGGCCTTTTTAAATCCTATTATCCTGTTAAAAAGAGTTGATTTTCCAACATTAGGTCTGCCGACTATGCATACTACAGGTTTCATTTTACACCTTGCTTATAGATATTGCTGGAGGAGATATGTTCTCTGTATCACAATCATTCTTTATACCGAACAACCAGGCTCAAGATAAAGCCCACAAGGGGGAGGATACATATAGATTTGAGGGCAACAGGGACCCCATAGGTGTCTGCCACGATCCCCAGCAGGGTTACGCCAAGCCCTCCTGTGCCTATGGCAAATCCAACCATGAGACCAGAGGCAACACCCAATTTATTAGGCAACAGTTTCTGCGCCATAACAATGGTTACAGAGAATGTGGATATCATGAGCATCCCCTGTAACCCGAGGATAAAATACAAAAGATAGCTGTTCTGGATAAAGGGGACAAATATAAGGGGCAGGGTGATGGTGGCAAGGAACATGGTAAGCCTTAAAAAGAACCTGTGTCCCCACATATCGGCAAAGGGTGAGCCTATAAGTGTCCCGGCAGCACCGCATAAAAGATATATAAAAACAAGTTTTCCTGCAAATAGAGGGTCTCCTTTTAGATAGTTTATATAGTAGAAGGGTATGTAAGACAAAAGGCCCATCTGTGTCCATGACCTCATTATTACCACCATAATAACAACAAAAAGTGATATATAGGCTGCCAGAGGGGGCTTTTCTATGGACCTTGTTTTTTCAGCATGTTCTATGGTGGGTATTGATATTGTCTTTCTCTGGGATACAATGAGTGCAGTGCAGGCAAAGGAGATTATAACCATAAGGGGTAGCCAGGAGAAACCGAGATACTGAATAAGATATATGGAGATAATGGGACCTAAGGAGAATCCCAGATTACCACCTACAGAGAATATGGACATCCCTGTTACACTCTTTTCCCCGGTAAAGAAGTGGGCTGTCTTGTATCCCTCCGGGTGATAAGATGCAATCCCCAGTCCACTAATCACAACAAGGAAGAGGATCATTATATAATTATTGGGGAGAGGCAAGAGGGAATATCCTACCCCTGCGGATAAAAGGCCTATGGGCAGCAGTATGGCCTTTTCCTTTTTATCGGAATAGAAACCGAAAAGTGGCTGTAGAATAGATGATGTAAAGTTTGCCATCATAAGGATAAACCCCGTCATTGTATATGATAGGGATAGCTTATCCTTCAAAAAAGGGAGTGTTGCCGGGAGTGCACCTTGATATATATCCACTACAAGGTGTCCCAATGAAAGTATCAATAGGACTTTTAGGTTAAATCTTGCCATCTTCCAATATGTGTCTAAACCGCATCAATATCCTGCATGTGGCGCCCCATATCCTATCACCGTTATAATAAATGGACGGCACCATCTCGAATCTCCCTTCATATTCGGCAGTCTCCATCCCTGGTTTCACCCCCATAAGGCTTTTGATAGGAAAGAATATAAGATATGCTACCTCATCGGGGTTGGTCTTGAATCTGTATGGATACGGGATGACCCCTACATAGGGCGTTATGACAAAACCGGTCATTGTTATCATGTCATCGAGCCTGCCCAAAATCTCTATGTCGCGTTTTTTTACGCCTATCTCCTCACAGCATTCCCTTAGGGCTGTAGTCATTGTATCGCCGTCGCTGTCCTCACACATCCCGCCTGGAAAGGATACCTCACCTTTGTGAAGACTCACCTTTTCAGACCTCTTGGTAAGCACTATAAAGACCTCACCATTATCTACAAAAAGAGGTATTATAACGCCGGCGCAGAGGAAATACGGGTTTTCAATCCTCTTTCCTTCGTAATTTTTTAATCTTTCTCTTATAATCTCAATCATGGTCTTAATAAATCACAATACAAGAGGAAAAATCAATGTTAAATAATTTGTTTTATAATGGGTACACTAAAAATCACAATCTGTTTTTTTAACCTTTTCTTGAAAATGTTTAATTCGTGATTATATTAAAAACAGTAATCAGCATCATCACTTAAGCCTGTTTTTTTATAAATTGGATTAATAAATGATGGCTGTTAGATAAAATCTATCAAAAAAGGAGTGAGGCAATGAACTGGGATAAATTAACAATAAAGGCGCAGGAGGCAATATCTGATGCCCAGAAAAAGGCAGAGGCCTTGAGACATCAGATGATAGAGAACGAGCATCTGCTTTCTGCCCTCATATCTCAAAAAGACGGGATAATAAAACCTATCCTGGATAAGCTCGGTGCAAATACAGGTGCAATCCTCTCACAGGTTGAGAATGAACTCAAAAAGATTCCAACGGTAGAGGGTATTGTTCAGATTTACATATCCCCCGGGCTTAAAAAATCCATTGACATAGCCTTTAATGAGGCAGAAAGGTTGAAGGATGAATATACAAGCACAGAGCACCTCTTGATTGGCATAGCTGAGACAAAGGAAGGGGGTGCATCCAGGATCCTTCAGCAAAATGGGGTCACAAAAGAAAGTATCTATGCTGTCCTTAAAGACATCAGAGGGTCTCAGAGGATAACTGACCAGGCGCCCGAGGAGAAATACCAGGCACTGCAGAGATATTGCCGTGATTTGACAGAGGAGGCAAGAAAAGGGAAGCTCGACCCTGTAATAGGCAGGGATGAAGAGGTAAGACGTGTTATGCAGGTGCTTTCAAGAAGGACTAAAAATAACCCTGTTATTATAGGCGAACCTGGTGTTGGTAAAACAGCAATAGTTGAGGGTCTTGCCCAGAGGATTATAAGCGGTGATGTCCCTGAGACATTGAAAAATAAAAGGGTCCTCGCCCTTGATTTAGGTGCAATGCTGGCAGGTGCTAAATACAGAGGTGAATTTGAAGACAGGTTAAAGGCCGTCCTAAAGGAGATAGATGAGGCATCCGGGACAATAATACTATTTATAGATGAGCTCCATACTATAGTCGGGGCAGGTAGTGCCCAGGGCGCCATAGATGCATCCAATATGCTGAAACCCGCACTTGCAAGGGGAGAACTGAGATGTATAGGTGCTACTACCCTCGATGAATACAGGAAATATGTAGAGAAGGATGCTGCCCTTGAGAGGAGATTTCAGCCAGTATATGTGGGAGAGCCATCTGTTGAGGAGACAATAGCAATCCTCAGGGGGCTAAAAGAGAGATATGAGCTCCATCATGGTGTCAGGATAAAGGACTCTGCACTTATTGCAGCAGCGACCCTATCTCACCGCTACATAACCGATAGATTCCTCCCTGACAAGGCTATAGACCTTGTGGACGAGGCATCCTCAAAACTTAGGATGGAGATAGACAGCGTCCCCACTGAGATAGATGAGGTTGAAAGAAAGATAATCCAGACACAGATAGAGATAGAGGCGCTAAAGAAGGAAAAGGACGAGGCATCGAAAGAGAGGATGAAGAGGCTCGAGGAAGAACTGGAAGGATTAAAGTCAGAGGTGGCAGAAAAACGTGCACACTGGGAAAGAGAAAAAAACCTCATCATGACTATAAGTGACATAAAAGAAAAGATAGACAGGGCAAAGACAGAGGCAGATGAGGCAGAAAGGAAAGGTGATTTTGGCCGTGTTGCAGAGATTAGATATGGACAGATAACAGCCCTTGAACAGGAACTAACGCAAAAAAACAAAGAACTTCTAGAGCTGCAGAAAAACAGGAGGATGCTCAAGGAAGAGGTAGATGAAGAGGACATTGCAAAGGTAGTATCTAAATGGACAGGTATCCCGGTATCAAAGATGCTGGAAGGCGAGATGGAGAAGCTTGTCCAGATGGAAGAGAGGATCCACAAAAGGGTTATAGGTCAGGATGAGGCCATAGAGGCAGTATCCAACACCATAAGAAGGGCAAGGGCAGGACTCCAGGACCCCAACAGACCCCTTGGTTCATTTCTATTCCTTGGACCAACAGGTGTAGGTAAGACAGAGCTTGCCAGGGCACTGGCAGAATTCCTCTTTGATGATGAACAGGCTATTGTTCGACTCGATATGAGTGAATTTATGGAGAAACACTCTGTATCAAGGCTTATTGGTGCACCCCCGGGGTATGTGGGTTATGAAGAGGGAGGATACCTGACAGAGGCTGTAAGGAGAAGGCCTTATTCTATAATACTCCTCGACGAGGTAGAAAAGGCGCATCCTGAGGTATTCAATGTACTGCTCCAGGTCCTTGATGACGGCAGGCTTACAGATGGTCAGGGCAGGACTGTAGACTTTAAAAACACCGTAATAATAATGACATCCAATATAGGTAGTCAGTGGATAACAGACCTGGGTAGCAATGACTACGATGAACTCAAAAAGAGGGTCATGGAGGCTGTAAAGGCGCATTTTAAGCCTGAGTTTATAAACAGGATAGATGACATAATCATATTCCGTTCACTGTCTGTGGAGAATATAAAGGAGATAGTAAAACTCCAGCTCTCCTATCTCACAAAGAGGGCTGCTGAAAGGGGTATTGAACTGGAATATTCAGAGGGATTAAAAGAACTCATAGCCAAGGAAGGTTATGACCCCACATACGGTGCAAGGCCTTTAAAGAGGCTTATACAGAAAAAGCTCCAGGATAGCCTTGCCCTTATGATACTCAAGGGAGAGATAAAAGAGGGCGAAAGGGTCTTTATAGATGTTGACAAAAAAGGCAGTATAAAATTTCAACGGAGATAAGAATAGTAGTTTAAAAAGAGGCCTTTTTAAAAGGCCTCTTTTTATTATCACCCCCTTGAAACACATTCAAAATTCTTATAATCTTTCTCAATGTGTGCTACACTTAAAAGATGAATAAAAATAAATCTAATGCATCAAAAAATATGGAAAGACAAAATGCCATCCAAAGACGACAAATCAATTGACAAGATTTCAGCCTTGAAAAAGAATATTAAAAAACTAAGGCTGATGTTATCAGAGCACAGAAAAAAAGAGGAGATTTTAAAGGAGAGATGTGAACGTCTGGAGATGGCCATAGAGGCAGGGGGGTTTGGTTTCTGGGACTGGGATTTAATAACTAATGAGGCATATTTCAACCCCACCTATTATACTATGCTGGGTTATGAACCTGGTGAATTTACTGCAAGTTATCAATCATGGTATAACCTCCTCCACCCAGATGACCGTATTAATGTTGTCCCCCGTATAAAGAAATACGTGGAATTGGGTCAATCTTATGAGGAAGAGTTCCGCTTAAGATGTAAAGATGGGACATGGAAGTGGATATCAGGCAAGGGAAAAATTTTTATAAATGGTGCATCAGGCATACCTTATTGGGCAGTAGGAGTCCATATAGACATTACAGAACGAAAGACTGCTAAACAGGCGCTTTTAGAGAGCAAAAAGAGATTGGATGAGGAAAGCGATAAATTAAGGACAATATCAGAGAATGCGCCTTTTGGGATTGTTCTTATGGACAGTAACGGTAGATTCGAATATGTCAATCCCAAGTTTATGGAGATGTTCGGTTATAACCTCCATGATGTACCTGATGGGAAGACATGGTTTAGAAAGGCATATCCTGACCATGAGTATCGAAAGAATGTAATTAAGACATGGTTGACAGACCTTGAATCCTTTAAACAAAAAAGCAAGGTAGGCGAAAGACCCAATTATACCTTTACTGTTACCTGTAAGGATGGTTCAAAAAAGACCATTAATTTTATACCAGTTTTTCTTCCCAATGGCGGTCATCTATTAACCTGTGAGGATATAACAGAGAGACTCTACCTTGAATCTCAACTCCGACAGGCGCAAAAAACAGAGGCAATAGGCACGCTTGCAGGGGGTATAGCCCATGATTTCAACAACATCCTAACAGCCCTCATGGGTTATGCTACGCTGATAAAAATAAAATTGAAGACTACAGACCCATTAATAACCTATGCAGACCAGATTTTAACTGCCTCTCAGAAGGCCGCAGACCTGATAAAAAATCTCCTTGCATTCAGTAGAAAGCAGCCTCTAAATCTAACATATATCGATGTAAATAATATTATAAAATCTACAGAGAAGCTCCTTAAACGTCTGCTCACCGAAGACATTGAGCTTAAAACCAAACTTACAAAAGACAACACAGTTATAATGGCAGACCAATCACAGATTGACCAGATACTCTTCAATCTTGCCTCCAATGCCAGAGATGCCATGCCCAATGGAGGCAGGCTCACCATTGAAACAGATATAGTCAATCTGGATAAAGAATATATAGAGAAATATGGTTTTGGAAAACCAGGCAGGTATGTAATGATTAAGGTTACTGATACAGGTTCGGGCATGGATAAGGATACTCTTGATAAGATATTCGACCCTTTTTTTACCACGAAGGAGGTGGGCAAGGGCACTGGTCTCGGTCTTGCTACTGTCTATGGGATAGTAAAGCAGCACAATGGTTTTATTAATGTAGATAGCGTATTAAATGTCGGCACAACTTTCCATATATATCTACCGGCACTGTCAACAGAAATAGAACAGATTCCCATTGAGCCTGTCTCTATCCCAACGGGCAATGAAACAGTCCTCGTGGCAGAAGATAATGAAGATGTGAGGGCCTTTTTAAAAGAGGTTTTGATTAAACATGGTTACAGGGTAATTGAGGCACAAGATGGCGAGGATGCCATAAAAAAGTTCATGACCCATAAGGATATAGACCTCATAATATTGGATACTGTGATGCCAAAAAAGAATGGGCTTGAGGCCTTTAAAGAGATATACAAACTCGAACCTGATGTAAGGGTCATTTTTATGAGCGGATATTCAAGGGATATTGTCCTTGAAAAAGGCATAGGGGATAAAGAATTTGATTTTATCCCTAAACCTGTAGAGGTAGAAAAGCTGCTACTAAAAATCCGTGAGGTATTATCCAGTTGACTTTTCATTCCTCCAGTAGTTTGTATCTCCATCCATGTTAGTGCTGTATAACTGATAGTTGTTTCTCCCTGCCTTTTTTGCCTCATACATGGAGATATCTGCGGTTTTTATCAATGAATCTATATCTATGCCGTTGTCAGGATAGATAGATATGCCTATGCTTGTTGTTACAGTTAATACATGGCCTTCGAGTAAAAAAGGTTCGTGGAATGCCTTAATAATCTTTTTTGCCACAGTTTCTATATAGTCTATAGCTGATATGGCAGGTATAATTATGAGAAATTCATCGCCCCCCATACGGGCAACAGTATCTGTTTTTCTTATGGCATCTGAGAGGCGCTTAGAAACAGATTTAAGTAACAAATCACCTATATTGTGACCTAATGTGTCATTTATCTGCTTAAACCTGTCGAGGTCTCTGCATCTATTACAGTAACTGCCCCAGAAAAACTAAGTATTTTTTGATTGCTATTTTCTCTAACCTTTTCATCCATAGGGGCTCAACCTCTTTATTTTTTATCTATCAACTATTTTTTTCCTTTAAAAAAATATTATAAGGTTTTTTGTTTTTTTGCGGGGCATCTTTTCAAGTATCACGTTGATATTTTTATCGGCAATCCATAGAAAAAATTAATAAAAAAATGGTAATTATACTAACAATTTAATTAAATGATAATTGATAAGTTAAAATATACTTTAAAACAATAGAAGGTATACATGGAGATTAAAAAACAAAAGCCAGGGACTGGATAACTATCCCTGGCTGTATTGAATGTTATGTGGCCTTTAAATGGGTTTTTAGATAAATTTTAATGTCCAGTTAACAAGGGCTTCCATAAGCTCCTTAACCTTTGCCAGTGTTGCCTCATCTGTTATATTTCCATTCTCATCTGTCTTTTTGTCAATGAATGGCACCATGACCTCGGGCTGGTTTAATAGGAGGATGTTGAGAAAAACACAGACCTGCCTTAAATGATACTGTGCCCTTGCAGTCCCTAACATACCTATTGAACCACCCATGATGGCACCGGGCTTTCCAGAAAAGGCATTATCACCATAAGGCCGAGAGGCCCAGTCAATGGCATTTTTCAATACCCCGGGCATTGAATAGTTATACTCTGGGGTTGCAATGAGTATTGCATGGGCATTTCTTATCTTTTCTTTAAATTCCTTCACAGTCACCGGGGGGTTAGCTTCGAGGTCTTGATTGAATGGTGGGATACCCTCCAGGTCAAATATCTCAAGCTCACAGTCTTTCGGCATTAATCCCTTGGCTGCCCTCAAAAGGGCCTTGTTATAGGAACCCTTTCTCAAGCTCCCTGCAAAACCCAATATCTTTATCGCTCTACCATCCATAATGTCTCCTCTATTATAACTATCTTAATCTCTCTTCTGAGAGGAAAAGATGGTCGGACTCTATCTCCACAAGGGCATCAAATATCTGTCTTATCCTCATATTGTCCGACTCGGAGGCAGCCTTTCTATAGAATGCTATTGCGCGCTCTTCCCTTGCGTGGGACTCTTCGAGGTTTTTTCTGTTTTCTTTATAGCATTTATCATCGCCTTTTGGCACTGAAGGCAGCCTAAGGATTTTTCTCCAGATTGCTGCATGTTCAGCCTCTATCTTCCCCAGCGCCTTAAATAATAGCTTTCCTTCAGCATCATCTGTCTCATCGGCTGCACAGAAATAAAAGGTGGCGTTGCTCACCTCTACCTTTAAGGCATGTTCTGCGTTTGCCCTGTCCTTTGCCGTCAGTTCCACATTAAATTCTACCTCAGCAGTTTTTGCCTCTTTAATATATTGAATATGGGCGCCGCAGAAGGGACAGTTTTGAGGTGGGTTTTCCCCTACATATGGGTCTCCACATATCACGCATCTCCATAGCTTGACCATTTTTTTAACCTCCTTTTTTACTTTTATCACTCAAACTGCTTTCCTTCCCTTTTATGAAGAGAGGGCCCCTCCTTAATCTCCCCACTTGCTGGGGAAACATAATCAAGGAGGGGCAAGGAGGGGAGGATGATTAATGAAGCGTGCTTGCCATGGTTGTATCTATGCCTTTTGAAATGCACTCTTTGGTGCATTGCATATAGGGCAGTGCCAGTCATCTGCAAGTTCAGTAAAGGGTGTCTTTTCATAATTTTCATTGTATTCATAACCACATATTGAACATACCCAAACCATAATTTTCCTCCTTAATCTTTATTTAGCTCTAAATCCGAGCCTTCTATTTCCTTACATTTTTTACATATCCCATAAAAATCTACATGATTGCCTATTATATCAAAACCATGAAATTCATCTTCCGGTAGCTCAAGGATAAAATCAGTAAATACATCAAATATCTCTCGACACTTAACACATATAAGGTGATGATGGGGCCTTGTATCGCAGTCAAACCTTTTTTTTCCTGTGTCTATTGATAGTTCAATAAGAAGACCCTTTTCCTTTAATTTCTCCAGTGTGTTATAGACAGTGGCAAAAGACATGGTGGGGAATCTCTCAGAAACTGCTTTATATACATCCAAAGCAGAGGGATGGACCTTATTAGACTCAAGGTATTCAATAATTGCAAGCCTCTGAGGTGTCTGTTTTATATCTGCAATCTCTGAAAGAATCATTTTTATTCTAAACCTCTTTTTTATTAAAAATTCTTTCTAACTTATATTCTTTATAAAATAGAAATAATTTTTTGTCAAGAAAAATTTGAATTTAATATAATTTTTAAAGTAACTATCCAAGACCTTTTAAAATCCTTCAAAGGCCTTGAATTTTTGCTACTTTTTCTGGGATATTTTTATAATTTTGAAATACAGCTAAATCTCCATGCTGCTTTACAATGGAGTATGTGCCTGATTTATTATTATGATGGGATTTTTATTAGGGTCGAGCCAGGTGATTATGGATTTTATAGCCTCTTCTGAGATTGCAATGCATCCGGCAGTAGGTGTATCATAGTCCTTCCATATATGGAGAAATATTGCGCTTCCTCTGTATTTGACTACAGGGTTGGTGTTGTAATTTATTACAAGCCCTAATTTATAGAGATTGTCATCCCTTCTCATCTTTTCAAAACTCCTTGCATCTGTATCACCTCTGACGAAACGATTATACATAGGGTGCTCTGGGTCGTCTATCCATTTATCATAATCAGTAAGTTCCACATATTCCATCTTTGTATCTGGTTTTTTATCATAACCAAAGACAAACCCGAGTGTATAGACACCGGCAGGCGTTTTATTGTCCCCTTCCCTCTTTTTTTCCTTATCTATTATACCTGCCTTTCCTATCACTGCATCAAATGAATATACCTGTTTCCATCCTTCTGGAGCCTTTTCATAACAGCTTACCCTGCTTTGAAAATCACCTCTTAACTTATTTTCTACAACGATTATCTGTCCTGCTTGTGTATATTGACTGAATCCATAATCCATAGCTTCAATATTATTTACAATGACATCCATGGAAAAGTGAAATAAAAAAGTAAAACAGATAAAATGTAAAATTTTTTTATCCCATTGCCGATGAACCAATAATAACACTTTTATTTTTCTCCCTATTTTGATAGTATAAAATCATCTTAATTGTTTTGTCTATAAAGAAAACAGAGGAGTTTAGGAGATGAACGAAAAGGATAAGCCGGAATTTAAGATTGATTTGGATGATGGGGAAAAAGTCGTGGACAAATTTGTTATAAAAGATAATCTTTATGAGGAACAGGGTTTCCTTTCAAAAATAAAGACCAGTATCGGGAAGATAGCTATCATTGTCCTCCTTGTTTTGTGCATAATAGGTAATATATCTCTATGGGCGGCATTTTCTTCAACCAAAGATAGCCTGACAGAAATCTTTAAAAAGATAGAGGGCATAGATTTAAAAGGTATTAAGGCCCAGATTGCAGACCTTGAGTCAAGGATAGAAGGTCTTAAAAAAGAAAATGAAGGTCTCAAGGCAGAATTGGCTGGTATTAAAAACGAGATGGAAAAGATAAGGACAGCTAAAGCCAGACCTGCTGCACCACAGGCACAAAAACAGAATAAGACTGCCAAGCCAAAGAGAAGGTAAAAGGGTTTTTTAATCCTCGATTTTGGAGGTGTTATATGTCTGTATTAATGGAATTTGCCATGTTTCCCACTGACAAAGGCGAGAGTGTAAGTGAATTTGTGAGCAGGATAATCAAAAAACTGGAAGAAAGCGGTCATCCCTACAGACTTACACCAATGGGCACCATAGTAGAGTTTGAAACCCTTGAAGAGGCGCTAAATTTATTGAATCAATCCTATAAACAGCTCGAGAAGGACTGTAACAGGGTATATTCAGCAATAAAGCTCGATATAAGAAAAGGTCAATCAGGCAGGATGGAAAAAAAGATTAAATCTGTAGAGGAAAAGATAAATAAACCATAAAAGGGGCTAAGATGTTTAATCCAACAAAGATTATTGCTATAGGACTGAATTACCATGACCATGCAAAGGAGATGAATGTAAGTGTGCCAGAGTACCCCCTTATATTTATGAAACCCCCTACCACTGTCATACTAAACGGAGAATCAATAATTTATCCCCACCAGACTAAAGAACTCCACTATGAGGGGGAATTGGGTATAGTAATTAAAGAAAAGATAAAAGACATATCTAAAGATGAGGCTTATAAATTCATTGCAGGTTATACATGTGCCAATGATGTGACGGCAAGAGACCTACAGAGGATAGATGGCCAGTGGACAAGGTCCAAATCCTTTGATACATTCTGTCCATTAGGGCCACGTATTGTATCTCATGTAGACCCCATAGCAGGTCTTGAGATAATAACAAGGGTTAACGGCAATATAAAACAGTATTCCAATACCAAAAACATGATCTTTAATGTATATGAACTTGTAAGCTTTATATCACACATCATGACATTAATGCCGGGCGATGTTATTATCACGGGGACGCCCCCTGGCGTAGGGCCATTGGTAGTTGGCGATACAGTTGAGGTAGAGATTGAGGGTATAGGTGTATTAAAAAATATGGTTACTGCCAGATGATAAAAACTATACCATTGGGTGTTTTCCCATAGTAACAGTGAATGACAGGTTGTCCGTAAAGGTAGATGTCAGCGAAAAAAGTAAGATTAAGATAAATTTTCAAAATGTAAGGAGAAGGGCATGGAAAACATAACATTTGATGACTTCTTAAAGATAGACCTCAGGGTGGCAGAGATAAAGGCATGTGAGGATATCCAGGGGGCAGACAAACTCTACAAGCTTACCATTGATTTAGGTGAGACAAGAGATATAGTAGCAGGTATAAAACAGTATTATACAAAGGAAGAGCTTATAGGAAAAAAGATAGTTATTGTAGCCAACCTGGAACCGAAAAAACTAAGAGGTATTTTATCTCATGGGATGTTGCTGGCAGCATCATCAGAGGACAAGTCATCGGTAGTCCTTTTGACCCTTGACAGGGATATCCCTAATGGCAGCAGGATCTCCTGATATTTTCTTCTACAATAAAATTAAAATCGTGTTTCGATTTTTAATATATAATGGTTAACAGTATCCTGCTCTTTATAACAGGTCTTGTCCTCTTCCTATTCGGCATGATTAAGCTCAGCGAGCTTATGCAACAACAGTTAAGCGGCAGTATAAGGGATTATCTCAAGATATCTGTAGCAAGACCTGTTTATGGATTTTTTATGGGTATTGTCTCTACCTTACTTCTCCAGAGCAGTTCTGCAACAACACTCTTAACAATGGGGGTAGTAAGCGCAGGGCTTATAAGCTTTTATCACTCCCTGGGGATAATACTTGGTGCAGATATAGGCACAACACTCACAGCCCAGCTTGTTGTATGGAGGTTTACGACCATCTCTCCCTTTATTATCCTTGTTGGGGGCATCCTCATGTTTACCGGTAAGGATAGACTGAGGTCATATGGAGAGGCTATTTTTTATTTTGGTCTTATATTTTTCGGCCTTAACCTTACATCAGAGGCTACAGCGCCTTTAAAAAATAATCAGTCATTTATAAGATTTTTTCAGGAGGCGAAAAACCCTTTAATAGGTGTCTGTATAGGTGCAGTCTTTACCGGTATTGTCCAGGCATCTGCTATACCTGTAGGTATCATGGTTATAATGGGCCAGCAGGGGCTCATAAGCATTGATAATGCCGTTCCAGTAGTATTCGGTGCAAACATAGGGACAACAGTTACAGCCCTCCTAGGCAGCCTGGTCCTAAATATTAATGCAAAAAAAAGTGCCTTATCCCATCTACTATTCAAGATAATAGGTGTGGCATTGGCACTTGTGTTTTTTCCATTTTTTATAGGCCTCATAAAAAATCTGTCATCCCATGTCTCACAGCAGGTGGCATTCAGTCATTTTATTCTAAATCTCTCTATTGCCCTCTTGTTCGGTTTCTTGCTGAAGCCCTTCTCTTATATCATCGAGAAGATCATCCCTGGCAAGGATGAGACCCTGCCTATTTGGCCTGAGCATCTAAACAAAAAATGTCTTACGAGTGCAGAGGATGCCCTTGGTTGCGTCAGAAAGGAGCTTGTCAGAGAGATAGCCCTCGCCAGGAAGATGCTCTTTGAAAGCCTTGGTCTTATAAATAATTTTAAAAGCGCCAAAAGAAAGGACTTAGGATATATAGAGATTGTTATTGACAACCTTCAGGCTGAGATAACAAGGTATCTCTGGAATATATCCTGCGGTCAGTTGTCCCCTGAACTATCAAAAAGGCTCTTTGCATTCTCTTCTATTGTATATGATATTGAGAGGATGGGTGACCACTCCACAAATATAGTAGAGTTATCCGAATCAAAGCACCTAAGAAGCGCCATGTTTTCAGAACCAGCGCTCGTAGAAATAAATGAGATAGGAAGATTAGTTGTAGAAACCGTTGATTTAACTTCGTCTGTCATAGAAAGTGGAAACAGGGTTAATCTAGATAAGATTGGGGAAATGACAGCAAAAATAGACTTTATTATAAAAGAGGCCATAGACAGGCACCTCCAGAGATTCTACCAGCGTATATGCAGGGCTGAGGCAGGCCCTATTTTTGTTGATATGCTTGTAAATCTCGAGGGGATTGCCCGTCACTGCCGTATTATAGCCGAGCATCTAAAAACCCTTGAATAAATGAAACCCCACCAGGGTAGGGAGTGCAACACTGACTTTAGAGCATAGATTAGAGACTGTAGACTTATGAAAAAAGCACTCTAAAATATTGTGAGAGAGGTATCTATTTGAAATTTATGTCCCAAAATGTTATGTAGAATCCATGTATAAGACCCGTATATACTACCAAGATACAGATGCCGGGGGTGTTGTATACTTTGCAAACTATCTCAAATTTGCCGAAAAATCATGGTTTGAATACCTCTTATCCATCGGCATAGATTTGATGGAATGGCAAAGTCAAGATACCTACATTATCGTCAAAACAGTTCATCTCGACCTCATGGAAAAAATCCTATACGGCGACACTATTACCGTAAAGACTGAGGTGAAAGAGGTAAAAAATGCCTATTTCATCCTTGAACATACAGTCTTAAAGGACGAAAAGATAACTACAAGGATAGAGACAACCATGGTCTGTATAAGTAGCCAGGGAAGGCCCAAAAGAATCCCCGATGGATTTAAGGATAAGCTCTTGAAACAATTAGAATAAAGAGCTTAAACAGTTGACCTTTGGTTTTCCTATTTACCCCTCAAGGCATCCCAGCTTTTCAGTATCTGAACTGCCATGGATAGCTGAAGGTCATTCTCATCTATCTTTTTCTTTGTATCTTCCTCTGTCTTTTTATGGTTTTTATCTACCTCTATGTGTCTTTCCAGGTCCTTTTCTTTTAGCGGGATACCCTTTTCCTTTATCTTTACCATATTATTGTCCACTATGATGTCAGGTGTTATGCCCTCAGCCTGTATGGAACGTCCCTTTGGGGTGAAATATTTTGCCGTAGTCAGTTTAACAGCGGAGCCGTCTCCAAGGGGTAGGATGGTCTGGACAGACCCCTTGCCAAAGGTCTTTTGACCCACTATTATAGCCCTTTTGTGGTCCTGAAGCGCCCCTGCCACAATCTCAGATGCACTTGCACTCCCCTCATTTACAAGGACAACAAGGGGACCTTCATAGTCGCTTTTCTTTTTCTCAGCATAGAAACTCATCTTGTCATCTTTTTTCCTGCCCTCTATATAGACTATAAGACCATCCTTTAAAAACCTGTCAGAGACCTCCACTGCCTGCTCAAGGAGGCCACCAGGGTCGTTCCTCAGGTCAAGTACCAAGCCCTTCAGAGGCTTGTTGTTATTCATCTTTACAAGCTCCTGTATGGCATTATCAAGGTCTCGGGATGTCTTTTCCTGAAACTGCGTAAGCCTTATATAACCGTATTCATCATCCAGCATCCTGAATTTCACGCTCTTTGCCACAATAACATCCCTTATAATGGTAAAATCCTTGGGGGTTGTAAAACCCTCCCTCATGATGGTCAGGACAACAGGCTTGCCTTTCTGTCCCCTTATGAGTTTTACCACGTCTATAAGGCTCATATTCTTTGTTAACTTGCCATCTATCTTGATTATGTTATCCCCTGTCTTGATGCCGGCCTTAAATGCAGGGGTGTCCTCAATCGGTGTAATTACTGTTGGAAAGCCATCCTTTATTGTTATCTCAATACCAACGCCACCAAATTCACCCTTGGTCTCTGTCTGCATCTCCTTATACATCTCAGGGGTCAAAAAAGATGAATGTGGGTCAAGGGATTCAAGCATACCTTTTATGGCTGCATAGATAATATCTTTGTCTTTTACCTCTTCTACATAGTTTTTCTTTACAATATCCAGGACATCTGAGAAGGTTTTAAGGTATTCGTATATCTCCTTGGAGTCAGAAGGGACTGCAGCTTTTTTACCCTGGGCACCCATCATAAAACCAAGGATAAATATGGAAATAAAAACAAGGCTAATTATTATCTTATATCTTCTGCTCATCTTTTTGACCTCCTGCCTTGATAATACAACAATATTATTAAACTTTCAATCGTAAAGAAATATATATGTCAACGAGTTAACCGATGCTGAAAACAATGTGGTTCTCTTTGTATCATCCTTACTGTGCAGAGTTTTTATAATACCCCTCTATTGCCTCAACAAGCCCTGGTATATCGTATCTTTTCGCCTCTATGGTGGCATCTATGCCATAATCCCTTAATGTCTTTGATGTTATGGGGCCAATGGATGCTACTATACACCTTTCAAGGGCCTGCTTGCCGTATGAAGCAATAAAATTTTTTACAGTGGACGAGCTTGTAAATGTTATCACATCAGGGGTTTCTTTGAGTTTTTCTAATGTCTCTGGTATTGTTGTCTTATATATAGGAATAACATCACACATACCGCCATTATTATTGATATAGTTCACCAGGATATCACGTGCCTCTTCTGCCCTAGGTAAAAGCAGTCGCTTATTTCTTATGTCAATGCCCTTCAGTATCTCTATTATCCCCTCTGAAGTCCATTTTTCTGGCACAAAATCCGATATGACCCCTCTGGATAAAAGGGCAGAGGCAGTGGCATCACCTATGGATATAACCCTTACCCCCTTTAGGCTCCTTACATCTCGTTTAGCCTTGAACAGGGCATCAAAGAATATGTCAACACTATTTGTACTTGTAAATATGACAGCATAGTATCTGTCTATTGATTTTATGGCCTCATCCAGCCTCTCGTTGGGTTCAATGGTTTTTATATCTATAACAGGGATATAGAGGATATCTGCACCCCTATCAGATAGCGACCTGCCGAGCTTTGTAGACTGGTGTCTTGCCCTTGTTACTGCTATCTTCTTTCCAAAGAGCGGTCTTTTTTCAAACCATCTGAGCCTATCTCTCAGCTCCACTACCCGGCCCACAACAATAATGCCAGGTGGTTTTGCGCCCTGTTTTTCTGCCTCTTTATGGATCTCATCAAGGCTTGATACTATTACCCGTTGATTCGGCAGAGTCCCATGCATGATGATACATGCATCTGTCTTGGGGTCTATGCCGTTTTCTATGAGCCTGTTTTTAATAAGGCCTATATTTCTTATCCCCATTAAAAAAACAAGGGTATCTACACCTGTTGCCAACCCCTTCCAGTTTATGGATGATGATGTCTTTGATTCATCCTCATGACCTGTAACAAAGGCAACAGAGGATGCATAGTGTCTATGGGTGAGAGGTATCCCGGCATATGCAGGCACGGATATGGCTGATGTGACACCAGGACAGATCTCAAAATCAATACCTTTTTCTGCCAAAAAGAGGGCCTCTTCTCCTCCCCGGCCGAATATGAAAGGGTCTCCACCCTTTAGCCTGACAACTATACTGTATCTCTCTGCCTTTTTTAACAAGAGTTCATTAATCTCATCCTGTGGTAATTCGTGCTGTGAGGCCTGCTTTCCAGCATAGATTATCTCGGCATCTTCCCTTGCAAAGCCCAACAATTCTTTATTGGCAAGATAATCATAGATTATACAGTCTGCCTGCTGAATCAATTCAAGCCCTTTTAGGGTTATGAGTTTTAAATCCCCTGGACCTGCACCAACGAGATATACCTTACCCATAGTCCTGTTATTATACGTTGTAAATCCAATGCTTTCAATTAAATATTTTTTTCTAACCGTCACATTTAGCTTGACATAATGCAATAAAAAGGCATAGTATACCCATTAAAGCATGTTTGCTTAATTTTTTTGAAAGGAGTTTAGCAGTATGGCAGTAGGTAAGGTAAAATGGTTTAATGATTCAAAGGGTTATGGTTTTATCGAGCAGGATAACGGTGAAGATGTTTTTGTCCATTTCTCAGCAATCAAGCAGGATGGGTTTAAAACATTAAAGCAGGGCGAGAAGGTTGAGTTTGAGATTACTAAAGGTCCAAAGGGTCCACAGGCAGCAAACGTAACTAAGGCAGAATAAAAAAGAGGGGCTAATCCCCCTCTTTTTCCATAGACTTTATCTCATCCCACAGTTTATCCATAACAGCTATATCTGATTTGCCCAGTTCTGTATTTTTTTCTATATACCCAAAGCGTCTGACAAATTTATCTGATGTGAATCTCAGGGCATCTTCCGGGTCAATATTGTAAGACCTTGAGATATTTACCACTGTAAACAGGATATCTCCTATCTCTTCCTTTATCTTCTCCTTATTATCAGATTTCTCTGCCTCTTGTAGTTCTCTTATCTCTTCCTCAAGCTTTTCGTGGATATCCCGTACATTTTTCCAGTCGAATCCTACCTTTGCAGCCCTTCTCGTAATTATGTATGCCCTGAGGAGTGCCGGCAAGATCTTCGGTATGTCGCTGAGGGGTGAATAATCCTCTTTTTCTGCCTTTTTTATCTCCTCCCATCTTACCTCTATGGGTATGTCAGGGTTTTTTTCTATAAATACATGGGGGTGCCTGTTGAACATCTTTTTGTATGTAAGGCTTATCACATCTTTTATGTCGAACAGAGATTTTTCCCTGCATATCTGAGATATAAAGATAATATGAAATAGTAAGTCGCCCAACTCCTCTTTTATGCCCTCATAATCCTCTTTTTCTATGGCATCTATTAATTCGTAGGCCTCTTCCAGGACATATGTCTTGAAGGAATGGACCGTCTGCTTTCTATCCCATTTACACCCCCTGTCACTCCGAAGTGTCTCCATGAGCTCTACAAGTCTTGAAAATTCTTCCATATCAACCTTCTCCTTAATCTATTATCTGCATGATATTATCCACTGTCTTTTCCATATAACCCCTGTGCATATCAATAATATCCCTGCCCTTCTCTCCCATCTCCTCCACTTTTTCATGGTGTCCCAGGAGGTATCTTATATTGTCATAGAGTTCCTCGTAGTCTTTGACCATAATACCTGCCTTTTTCGCTATTATGAGGTCTGCTATCTCTTTAAAATTCTCTATAAAAGGACCAAAGACTACAGGGGTCCCGAAAAAAAGCGGCTCGAGGATGTTTTGACCGCCATAGGGTGCAAGGCTACCTCCAACAAAGGCAATCCTGCTTTTCTTGTATATATCTAAAAGGTCGCCAACCGTATCCACCAATACTATATCTGCATTTACAGGTTGACCCTGTCCTAAACGGGTCTTTATGGTGGAATAGCGGGTGATTCTAAATACTTTACCCAGCTCATATTCTATAGGGCTTACAAGGTTTAGTTCCCTGGGTGCTATATATATACTCAGGCCAGGCATATCTCCTTTGAGCCTTTTTATTACAGAGAAAACACCCTCCATCTCCTTTTCCTTTATGCTCCCGAAGGTCACTATGTCCCCTTTCTGCATTGATGACTCCTGCCCCTTTATATCCCTGTAATATTTTATGTTCCCTGTAGTTATGACCTTATGAGGCTCCATGCCGATCGAGATATATCTCCTTCTATGTTCCTCTGATTGTGCCATCACCATATCTATATCTGATAAGACATCTCTCAGAAAAAAAGAAAACCTCTTGTAACTGGGGAGTGTCCTGTCCGATATCCTGCCGTTTAAGATGACAACAGGTATACCCCTTTTTTTTGCCGTCCAGATGAGATTGGGCCATATCTCTGTCTCCACAATAATAATTGCCTTAAATGTTGAACCGTCTATAAAACGGTCTATGGCAAGACCCAGATCCAGAGGGAGCGAATAGATATTGATTGCATTGTTGAATTTTCTTAAGAGCAGGTCCTTTGTATAGAATGTATTTGTCGTAACGACAAATTCCAGATTGAGTTCCCTTTTGTTTTTCCTTAAAAAGTTTATGAGTGTCTCTGCTATAACAGCCTCACCAATAGATGCAGCATGTATCCACAGGGCATTTTTTACCGGGGTTGCCTTTGTAGAGTTAAAGAGCCTCTCGCCTATATTTCTTCTTAATTTTCTTTTAAAAAGGGCAAAGAAAACAAAAAAAGGCAGGGCTACATAGACAAGGACATTATAGATTACCTTCCACATACTATCCTGTCAGCCTCTTCTGTAAGTTCTATGAGTGTCTTTTCCAGATGCAGGCGGAGGTCCTCCATAGCCCTTTCATCCATATCACTATTTATATAGATGGGTTCACCCCAGAGGAAAACTATCCTTGAGAAAGGCAGGGGCAGTATAAAACTGTCCCATGATTTAAAAGTTTTTTTTTACCTGCACTGTATGTTACCGGCACTATCCCGGCCTTTGTAATCCTTGCAAGCTCTATTATACCTTTTTTGACCTTATATCGAGGGCCCTTGGGGCCATCAGGGGTTATGGCTACATCAAAGCCATTTTTTAGAGATGACATAATCTCCCTTACAGATGAGACTGTCTTTTTTCTGTATGAGCCCCTTATTGCATCGAGACCAAAGAATCTTATCACCCTTGCAATGAACTCGCCATCCCTGTGTCTGCTTATTAGCACCTTACCTTTGCCCCTTATATTTGCAAAGGGCATCATGAGAAGCCTGCCATGCCAGAAGCAGACTATAAAGTTTTCACCTCTTTGCCATCTCTCATCTACCCTGGACCTGTTTACATGCTCTATCCTTGATGTGAATCTAATGAAGGCTATAATCATGTAGATAATGGGAGGCAGTATGTTCAACAAAAGAAAGTATTTAATATCCTTAAGCATTTTTAGGCTGCCTCGTCATCTTTATTATCTTTTTTCCAGGCTCCTTGAAAAACTGGAGTTCATAGAGCCTCTTATAGGGCCCATCTATGCTGATAAGTTCGTTGTGGTTACCCTCCTGGACTATAGTGCCTTTTTCAAGGACTATAATCCTGTGGGCATTCATTACCGTAGATAACCTGTGGGCAATGATTATGGTAGTCCTGTTCTTTATGAGATTTTCAAGGGCCTTCTGCACCTCTACCTCTGCTGTTGAATCAAGGGAACTCGTTGCCTCATCCAGTATAAGCACAGGCGCATCTTTATAGAATGCCCTTGCTATGGCAATCCTCTGTTTCTGTCCCCCTGAGAGCCTTACACCTTTTTCTCCTACCACTGTATCGTATTGTTTTGAAAGGTTCATTATAAAGTCGTGGGCATATGCCATCTTGGCAGCAATTATAACCCTCTCCATATCTATATCGAGGCCGAAGGTGATGTTGCTTTTTATCGTATCGTTGAATAGGATGACATCCTGCGTGACAAGGGCTATATTTTTCCTCAGTGAATTAATGGTTATATCTTTTATGTTTATACCATCTATCTCGATGGCGCCCTCTGTAACATCGTAGAAACGGGGTATCAGGTTGGCAAGGGTGGTCTTGCCTACGCCGCTTTCACCCACAATGGCAAGGACCTCATTCTTTTTAATATTGAGGTTTATGTTTTTCAGGATCATCTTGTCTTCATATCTAAAACAGACATCCTTAAAAGAGATACTGCCCTCAATCTTGTCTATAGCCACGGCACCATCTCTATCTGCTATATCAGGCACCCTGTCTATTATCTCAAAGACCCTCTGGCTTGCAGCAAGACCTTGCTGGATATTATGGTTTTCTTTGTTGAGCCTCTTGATGGGTTCATAGAGCATAAGAAGGGCTGCTGTAAAGGAGAAGAAGTTACCGGGGGTCGAGTTGCCGGATATAACCTCCTTGCCCCCATACCATATGACAACGGCAATGGCTATCCCCCCTAAAACCTCCATAATGGGTGAGGAAAAGGCCTTTACCTTATATCGCTTTAATATGGTCTTGAAGAGTGTCTCGTTCTCATTATCGAATCTCCTGGATTCATATTCCTCCATACAGAATGCCTTTATAATCCTCTGGCCTGTGATGTTCTCATGGAGAAAGCTGGTAAGTCGGGCTATGGATTTCTGTGTATTTGTGCTTATCTTCCTTAGTTTTTTTCCAAAGGCTATTATAGGATAAGTAGCAAAGGGGAGGACGCAGAAGGAGATAGTGGCAAGGACCCAGTCCCTGTAAAACACTACAAATATGAGGCCTATTATGGTAAAGGAATCCTTCAATATTGCTGTAAAGGTATCTGATACTGCACTCTGGATAAGGTTAACATCGTTTATTATCCTTGAGATACTTGAGCCGGTGGATGTCTTATCAAAGTAGGCAAGGGGTTGTCTCTGGAGTGAATTAAATATAAGTGCCCTTATATCCGTTATTACCTTCTGTCCCACATATCCCATGAGATATGTCTGGAGATAATCGAATATACCCTTTATAAGGTATAGGAGTATAACACCCCCGGGTATAAGGTAGAGCATGGTTGCATTTTTTTCAAAGAAAATCTTGTCCAATACAGGCTTGACAATAAATGCTGTAAGGCCGTTGGTAGCTGCCACAAGGGACATAAATATCATGGCCAGGACGAGCTTAATCCAGTATGGTTTTACGAATCTTAACAGTCTAAGATATAGTTCCATATCTGTGCTCTAAAAAACTAACTATCTCATCCCTTGCCATGCTATAAGAATCAAACCCGCCGAGTTCTGCCTTTATATATGCCAAATCCTTTTTTATCTCCACTCTATCATTATTTAACATATAGATAACCCTTTCTGCAATCTTTTCAGGGTCGAGGTGCTGTATAAATTCGGGGAAGACCTCCTTCCCTGCTATGAGATTGGGCAGGCTTATAAACTTTACATCTACAAGCATTTTTGCCAGAAGGTATGACAGTGTTGAGATTTTATAAATCACTGCTGTTGGCACGCCCAGTATGGCTGCCTCAAGGGTTGCACTACCTGATGCAATAATAGCAGCATCGCTATGGTATAGGGCATCGTAGTTATAGCCCCTTAAAGCAGTAATAGCCCTGCCAGAGATAGAATCTTTTATCAGTCTATCTGGTATATTTTCAGCAACAGGTAGGACTATCCCCACATGATCGAGTCTTTTTTTGAGTATATCTGTGATGGATAGTAGGACAGGCATGTGCCTTAATACCTCGTTTTCCCTGCTACCTGGCATAATGGTTATTAAGGGATGCCCCATGTCAATATCTATCATCCTGAAAAACTCATCTCTGGCCATGGTAGGCTTGATTATATTGGCAAATGGATGACCCACATACCTTGCTTCTATCCCGTATTCTCTGTAAAACCCCTTTTCAAAGGGCAGTATGGATATTACAAGGTCAACATACTTTTTTATCTTATAGACCCTGCTTCTGTGCCATGCCCATACCTGGGGCGGTATAAAATATATAACAGGGATACCAAGCCTTTTGGCATAGCCGGCAATCCTGAGGTTGAAACCGGGGAAGTCAACGAGGATAACACATAGAGGCCTCACATCCCTTATATGTCTTTTTATGGTATTCAATGCAGAGATTATATGATGGGTCTTTGTAAATATCTCACTTATACCCATAAGGGATATGGCATTGTAATCATAGACTACCTCCATACCCTCTTGCTTTAGCCTCCTGCCCCCCATGCCGCTAAAATCTATATTATATTTAGAATTGATACTCTTTACGAGATTTGTGCCGTGGATTTCCCCTGACAGTTCGCCTGTTAAAAGGACAATCCTGTTTGTTGTGCCTTTTTTTTCGTTATCTTTCAAGGGAGGTTCTTATAAGGTTTACTATCTCAAGGGCCATAAGACCGGCTGTGCCGTCTACAGTGGGTCTTGCTCTGCCCTGGATTGAGTCAACAAACTCCTTCAACTCCTCTCTTACCGAGTCTATTTTACCGGCTTCATAATCAAGGGTCTCTATCTCTCTTTCCTGTTTTTTTGTATTTACCGAGAGCCTGCCGTTTAATAGATCAATATATACAGCCCTGCCCCTCTCAAAGACTGTAAAGCTTCTCTCTTTTTTTGTTGAGACCCTGTTTACATGGAGTGTGGCAATGCAATTGTTTTCAAATTCTATAGTTGCAGTAGCCACATCCTCCTTATCATTTATAAAGGAAATACCGTATGACTTGGAAACAGTCCTTACCTTTGCCTTTACAATACACAAAAGCAGATCTATATCGTGTATCATTAGGTCTGAGACCACATCTATATCTGTTGACCTGCCTGTATATGGTCCTGTCCTTTTTGCCTCTACTATAATGGGATTCTCTATGAATTCTACTGCCTTTTTAAAGGCAGGGTTAAACCTCTCGAGATGACCTATCTGGAGGACAACACCCTTATCCCTTGCCATATCTATTAGTTGTGCAGCCTCTTTTACATCCCTTGCCATGGGTTTCTCTATGAATACATGGACGCCTTTTTCTATACAATATCTTGCTATCTCATAGTGGGTCTCTGTAGGTGATGCGATTACAATGCCGTCTGATAAGGCCACTGCCTCCCTGTAATTGTCAAAGAACATGACATTGTGTCTCTCTGAGAGGTTTTTACCTGTGCACCTGTCTATATCCACTATCCCGGGGACATGGACGTCCTCTAAGGTGAGGAGTTTTTCAAGGTGTATGCTGCCCATGTATCCTGCGCCGACAAGGGATATATCTACCGGCATATACCCCTCTTGGAAGAACTGATAAAATTTATAAGCTCCTCTACATGGGGACCACCTAATTCTTCCTGTATTATCTTAAGGGATGTACTGAGGGGCAGGGATGACCTGAACAGAATCCTGTATGCCTTTTTTAATGTGGCAATCTCATCCCTTGAAAAATTATGCCTTTCCAGTCCCACTACATTAAGGCCATATAGTTTTGCCCTGCTACCTGCTGCTATCATAAATGGAGGGACATCCTTTGGAACACCGGTTATGCCGCTTATAAATGCATATTTTCCTATCTTGCAGAACTGATGGACAGCACACAGGCCAGCAAATATAACAAAGTCATCTACCTCCACATGACCTGCAAGGGTTGCGCAGTTTGCCATAATCACATTATTCCCTATCTTGCAATCATGGGCTATATGGACATATGCCATGAGAAAATTATTATCCCCTACCTTTGTTATGCCACCTCCGTGGACTGTCCCCTTATTTATGGTCACATATTCTTTTATGGTGTTGTTGTTACCTATTATAAGAAGGGTATCTTCTTCCCTATAGCTTATGTCCTGTGGCGGCCCACCTAAAGAGGCAAAGGGGCTTATTGTGCAATTTTCACCAATCTGTGTATTTCCCTGTATAACCACATGGTTCAAAAGCCTTGTGCCTTTACCAATCCTGACCTTTTCATGGATAATGCAGTAAGGACCTATCTCTACATCCTCTGCTATCTCAGCGCCTTTATATACAATTGCTGTTGGGTGTATCAATTCTCAACCCCTCAATCCTGTTTTAGCATAGCCATAATCCTTGCCTCAGCCACTTTCTCATCCTCCACATATGCCTCGCCACTAAAGACCCACAACTCTTTTTTGTGTCTTATAACCTCAACAGAGAGTTTAAGCTGGTCTCCAGGGACAACGGGTTTTCTAAACCTGGCATTATCGATACCTATAAAGAATACAGACCCCTTCAAATCCGGAAACGACTTGAATGCAAGGACACCGCCTGTCTGTGCCATGGCCTCCACTATCAAGACACCGGGCATGATGGGTCTACCTGGAAAATGCCCCTGAAAAAAGGGTTCATTGTATGTCACATTCTTTATCCCCACTATCTTTTTTGCATGGACAAACTCTATGATCTTATCCACAAGGAGAAAGGGATAGGTATGGGGTAAAAGCCTCATTATCTCATTGATATCAATCATCGGCCTCTCCTGAAAATAATTTTTCCTCTATCTTTTTCATCCTCTCAAAAAGCTCGGGTAGTCTCTTGAGCTGCACCTGGAGCTTTAGCCATTCCTTATGGGGCATATGGGGTGTCCCTGATACTGATGAACCTGCCTTTACATCCTTTGTTATCCCTGTCTGCCCCCCTGCCCTCACATTATCCCCTATTACCACATGGTCTCTCACACCCACCTGGCCGGCGAGGATCACATTCCTTCCTATCTTTGAGCTCCCGGCTATACCAACCTGGGCTACAATTATTGAATTTTCACCTATAGTGACATTATGGGCTATCTGAACAAGATTATCTATCTTTGTCCCTCTCTTTATCACTGTCTTATCAAGGGATGCCCTGTCTATGGTCACATTGGCACCTATCTCCACATCGTCCTCTATAACAACCTTACCCAGTTGAGGTATCTTACAGTGTCTCTCACCGTCCCATACATATCCGAATCCATCGGCACCTATAACTGACCCTGCATGTATTATCACCCTCTTGCCTATCTCTGTCCTGGCGTATATTGTCACCCCGGGGTATATAACAGTATCCTCTCCAATGGATGCACTATCTCCTATATATACAAAAGGATAGATGCATACCCCTTTTTCGATCCTTACCTCTCGGCCTATATGGACAAAAGGGGATATAGATACATCATCTGCTACCCTGGCGTCTTTTGATACAGATGCCAAAGGGCTTATACCAGGCTCTTGCTTTTTATTCACATCAAAAAGCCCTGCAACCTTGATATATGCAAGCTGGGGGTCTTTAACTACGATGATATTCCTGTCTTTAATCCTGTCGGCATATGTGCTGCTGACAATTATGGCAGATGCCTGGCATGTATCAATGAATCTCTCATAACCAGCATGCATCAAAAAAGTAATCTCGCCCTCTTTTGCCTCCTGGATACCTGAGATACCATATATGGGGACACTACCATCACCCCTCAGGTCACCGCCTATTATCTCAGATATATCCTTCAGGGTTATCACTTCTTAGTGGCCTTTTCCTTTGACTGTTTATTGTATTCCTCGATAACCTTATTGGTTATATCGATCCCTGGGGCAGCGTAGAGGAGTATGGCAGGGTGTTTCTGGAGTATCAATGTGTACTTTTCCCTCTCACCTATCTTTTTGATTACATCCATGACCTCATTTACGAGGTTCTGTTCAAACTCTGCAATCTTCTGTTGCATATCTCCCTGATACTCATTCTCCAGGTTCTGATAGTCTTTCAGCTTTTTATTATAGAGTTTTTGCTGCTCCTCTCTCTTCTCTGGTTTTACAGCAGCGCCCTGCTTGTCAAGGGAGTCTTTTAGCTTCTGTAGTTCCTCTTGTTTACTGGATAGATCTTTTCTTATCTTATTTATCTCATCATCCATGGTCTTCTTGGCCTGTTTGCCTTTTTCTGATTCCATGACTACCTTGCCTATATCCACATAGGCAATGTTTGCCTGCTGAGCCATAACAAGATAAGGGGTCAATAACATAGTTAAAAAGATAATAGACACCAACAAAAATCTCTTCATACTTCCTCCTGATTTAATATTGTGTTCCTAAAGCAAAGTCGAATACGCTTCTGCTCTCTCCTCTTTTTGGAAATAGATTAAACCCAAGCTCAAGTCTTATTGGGCCAAGGGGTGAAAACCACCTTATACCAAAACCCGCAGATGCCCTCATACCTTTTAACATAAAACCGTCTGAATCGTCAAATCCTGCCCCTGCATCATAGAAGAGCACGCCTTTTACTCCTGCTGGTTTATATATGGGGAATATCCATTCAAGGTTGAAAAATAACTGGTTTTTTCCACCGATAATCTCTCCTTCGCTATCTAAAGGGCCTGCCTCGCCATATTTAAAACCCCTGACAGAGTAGAGCCCACCTACATAGAATTTTTCATAGATGGGTATCTGTCTGCCGCCATATGGCCTTATTATCCCTCCTGTCCCCTTTACAAAGAAAGTGCTATCCCAGAAACCGGCAGGGATATACTGACCGTAGGAGGCGATGCTCTTGATGAAATAGTTGTCGCCGCCAAATGGGCCGCCAGCTACCTCAAATGATGCTTCAGCAGCAACACCCACATTGGGATTCATTATATCATCTATTGTGTTCTTGGTTATGGATATAGAAGGTGCACTGGTTACCTTTGTACCAAACTGTTGTTTGACGTATATGCTCGCCGTATCCTCCATATTGGTAACCTGTGTCTTTTCATACCTGTATGATAACGACCCCTTCACATCCTCTGTAAGCCTCCTTGTTAATCCAAATCCACCACCTAATTTTTTATAGTCGTATGAATCCATAATCCTCTTGTAATTAAAGATGCTGTAGTTTGTATCTAAATCAAGGTCAAATATCCTCGGCTCTACATATGTTAGTCTGAATTCCTGGGTCACACTCCCGATACCGGCAGAAAGATATACCTTTCTCCCTGTCCCAAAGAAGTTTTCCTGGGATATGTTGCCTGTGACCATGACCTTTTCATATGTGCTGTAGCCTACACCGAGGCTCAGAGTCCCTGTCTGCCTCTCCTCAACAGTAAGGTCGATGTTCACCTTATCCGGCTCATCTGTCTTTATAATCTTCATGTCCGTATCTTTAAAGTACGTTGTGTTTCTCAAGTTTTTCCTGCTCTTTTTAAGGTGTGTTGATGAAAACCTGTCACCCTCTGCAAAGGTAAGCTCCCTCCTTATCACCTTATCCAGCGTCTTTGTATTACCTATGATATTTATCCTGTTTATGAATATCTCCTGGTTCTTTTTTATCTCAAAGTCTATACTTACCTTCTGTGCATCATCGTCTACTGTGGTCAAGGGTGTTATCTCGCAGAAGGCATAGCCCCTATCCTGATACATATCTGTTAATGTAAGGACATCCTGTTGATACAATGATGCACGGAATATATTATCCTTTTTACTTTTTATGGTGGCTAACAGGTCTTCCTTTTTAAATATCACATCGCCCTTAAAATCAATCCTGTCTATCTTATACAGGTTGCCCTCATCTATTGTCAGTGTTATTGTTATTGTCTTTCCGTCCTTGGATATGTTTATGTCTGGCGCACCTATCTTTGCCCTCACATAACCCTTATCGTGGTATAGGGCCTCTATATTCTTCCTGTCCTCGTCAAGGGAATCTTCGTCGAGGATACCAGACCCGGTAAACCACGAGAATATACCCTTTTCTGATGTACTCATCATGGATTTTATCTCTGATGTCTTGACATTCTTGTTGCCCTTTATAATAATCTTTCGGACATATGCCTGTGGTGGCTCCTCTATTATAAACTTTACCGATACATCAAACTCCTTCTCGTAATCTATCTCATAGGTGACCTTTGTGGCATAATAACCCTTGCTGGCGTATAGTTTTTTGATCTCCTCTATACTCTCCTTTATTTTTTCTGTGTTCAAAACTGTGTTGGATTTAATCTTCAGTTTTTCTTTGATGTCGTTGGTCTTTACCTTTTCATTGCCTGATATATAGATGGCCTCTATTGTCTGTCTCTCTATAACCACAAAGGTTACAATCTTTCCCTTATCCGTATCCTTGACATCTATCTGGACATCGCTGAAAAAACCGGTTTTATATATATTCTTTAGGTCTTCCCTGAGTTTCTCCAAGTCATAGGGGTCGTTCTCTCTCGTCTTGATGCTGTTCATTATATAACCCCTATCTATCTTGTCATTACCTATGATATCGAGTTTGATTATCTTCTCTGTGTTATTGGCAAAAATAGGGCCTGACAGAAATATCAGGAGTATTGTAAACGTGAATATAAATTTTCTCATTTAAAAAGGAAAATTAACAAAAAAACAGCACCCTTGTAAAGGCAAAATTCAAATATTGGAGAAAATAAATTACCTCGCTGCAAGGAGTATATATCGATTACCTATGTCTACCTACAGATGTCTTTTTACACAACCTATCTATGGGGCATATGGTGCAGTGGGGTGAGATGGGTTTACATATCTTCTGCCCGAATGCAACAAGGAGTGAATTATATACAATCCAGTATCTTTTGGGCAGGATTCTTCTCAACACGTCTTCTGTCTCATGGGGTGTTTTTGTTGATATAACACCAATCCTATTGGATATCCTGTGGACATGGGTATCTACACATATACCTAATTTACCAAAACCCTCTGTTATCACGAGGTTTGCTGTTTTTCTTCCCACACCTTTTATCTTTAACAACTCGTCCAGTTCATCAGGCACCATGCCATTGTATCTCTCCATAATTGTCCTTGATATCTCCTTTATTGTTCTTGCCTTTTTTCTATAGAAACCAACGGGATATATAAGCCTCTCTATCTCCTCATCTTTTAGGCCGAGGATCTCCTCTGGTGTCCTTGCCCTATTAAAAAGCCTTGCCATTGCACCCTCTGTTGTCTCGTCCTTGGTCCTCAGGCTCAATATTGTACCTATAAGGATGAGAAAGGGATCCCTGTCACCTCTTTTTGACAACTCTGTTATTACAGGGACATCATCCCTGAGATACACCTCCAATATCCCAACTATCTCCCTGAATATATTCGATATTTTATATCCTATGCCCTAACCTCCAAAGTCCTAACAAGAGAAATCTCAACAAACCCAATAAACCCAACAAACTCAATAAACCCAACAAACTCAATAAACCCAATAAACTCTGTAAACTCAATAAACCCTACCAATCTTTTAATAGGGATTTTATCCAGGTCTCCATGTGCTCTAAATGTGTGCCACCCCAGTATATCTTTTTGCAGGATGGGCATACCTTAAATCTGTCATGCCTGTGATATATAAATTCAGGGACATGCCCCTCTATCTCGCTTTTTTCTCTATCCACAAGCATAGTATTACAGTCAAGGCAACGGCATAGAAAAAGGCCCTTATCTATATAAGGGGATATTATCGGCATGACCTCCTCCATCTGTTCCTTTATCCTGTCTGCCTTTATAAATATAGAACCTTCAGGGGTATTCTTTGTCCTCTTTGTAAAAAAACAAAAAGGCCCTGCTCCTTGAGTGATATTTATCAATTCTTGATAATTTTTTATGTAGACTGTATCAAGACCGAGTATCCGTAGATACCTGGCAAGCCTCCCCAACATAACATCACAGATAAATCTCATCGTGTAATCAATGACTCTGCTGTTTTTCTGGCATGTCTGATTATCTCTTCCTCACCCTGAACATATCTCCCTTCCATGACGACCCTACCCATGGAGATTACAGTATCCACTACATATCCGTTGGATGCATAGACTATATTTGAATAGATGTCAAAACAGGGGGTCAATTCAGGTCTCGACAGATCAACAAGGATAATATCAGGGGAGTTGCCCTCCTTTATCTCCCATGCCCCGAGGAAAAATATCTCTGCAGCGGTTTTAGTGGCAAGGTCAAAAGCCTCTCTTGCCGGCAGTATTGTTGGTTCGTGGATAAAGAACTTTGCAAGAAGAGAGGCAAACTTAATGGTCTCAATAATGTCAAGGTGGTTATTGGATGCACATCCATCTGTGCCAAAACAGTACTGGATTTGATGGTTTTTGAATAGAAAATGGGGAACTACCCTCCCTACAGCCAGTTTCATATTGGATACAGGCATATGAACAATCTTTGAGCCTTTTTTTTTCAAAATCCCACAGTCATATTCATCCAACCAGCATCCATGACAGCCTATATACCTGTTAGATAAAAGACCGATGGAATCAAGGAAATCCACTGTCTTTAATCCGTATTTTTCCTCTGTAAATCTTATTTCGTCACGGGTCTCAAGAAGGTGCATATGGACAAGGATGTTGTGTTTTTCTGCGAAATCCCTTATCCATTCCAGGCTTTTTCTGGATACGGAATAGACAGCATGTGGGCCAAAGGCAAATGTTATATAAGGCTCGTATTTTTTGGAGAGCTCAAAAAGCCTTATGTTTTCATCTATCTCTTTATCAGCCTTTTTCTCATCGAACATATCTATGAAGACACCGCTTAAAAAACCCCTTATGCCCATCTCATAGGCCGCCCTTGCCGTAGCCTCCCAGTGCCAATACATATCATTGAATACTGTAACCCCATTTTTTATCATCTCAAGACAGGCGAGCTTAGACCCCCAGTACACATCTTCCTCTGTTAATTTTGCCTCAAGAGGCCATATCTTTTCCTCAAGCCATACCTTAAGGGGCAGGTCATCTGCGTAACCCCTAAATAGTGTCATGGCAGCATGGGTGTGACCGTTTATAAAAGACGGTAGCGCGACCTTATTCTTACCGTTTATTACCCTGTCTGCCTTTTTAGTTGAATGTTCTGTAATCTCTGTAATCCTGCCATCTTGAATGAATATATCCTTTGTTTCATTATCGAGCATTACATCCTTAATGAGTATATCCATAGCCTACCTCTTCATTTAAAAATGTATGGGTTATCAATGCCTTATTAATTCTATGAGGAATTTTTCTATTGTTTTTAGGTTTTCCTTCCAGTTTTTTTCCAGCTCCTCCATGGCAAGGGGTGTTTTTACAATACCGTGACAGTAATTATCTATAGAGCAGATGCTTGCATAGGGTATATCTTGCTCCATACATAAGGTGGCCTCTGATGCCATGGTCATCCCCACTATATCGCCAGATCCCTTAAGCAGATTTATCTCGGCCTTTGTCTCAAATCTCGGGCCCCTTGTCTGGATATAGATACCCCTTTTTACCGGGACAAGGTCGATTTTTCTGCACATATCTATAATATAACCCCTCGCCCCCTTATCCATCACAGGTACTATGTATCTTGCCTCATCTTCATAAAATGTAGGGATATCCCATAGAGATATAAAATCATGGGGGATTACAAACTTGCCTGGTTTTAGTCTTATTTTGAGGCTACCTACAGAGTTTATTGAAACAATCTTTTCTGCACCCAGTATCTTTAATGCCCATATATTTGCCCTGTGGTTTATTCTGTGAGGTGGTACAGGCGGTAACCCGTGTCTCTGGAGAAAGATATTATCCCCTTTTATCCTTAATAATACTTTCCCATAAGGGGTCTCTATGCTTTTTTCCTCCCAATCGTTAAATATATGTGTTTTAAAAAGCGATGAACCACCGATTATTGCCTTCATATAAATATATCTCCCAACTATCTCTTACATCATTACTATATATATCCACAAACAGTCAAGGATAACAAAAAGACTTTGCAAAATAATGGTCTTGTGGGCACCATATTTTATAATATTTTTTTGTTTAATTTTTGATTTTATTCTTGATTTTAATCAATCAGTATATTATGAAGTAGGAACATCAAGAAAAAAGCAGAGGAATAAGAATTATGGCAAATATAGGTGTAGTAGGTCTCCAGTGGGGAGATGAAGGAAAAGGTAAGGTCATAGACCTGTTGAGTGTTGATGCAGATATCATCGTCAGGTATCAGGGTGGTGCCAATGCAGGACATACAATAGTTGTAGGCAAAGAAAAAATAATACTCCACCTTGTCCCCTCTGGTATACTCCATAAAGAAAAATACTGCATTATTGGAAACGGCGTTGTCCTTGACCCGGAGGTTCTCGACCACGAGATAAAAGAGCTTAAGTCCAGGGGATATTTAGAAGATGATAAAAAATTTATGATAAGCGGGCTAACCCACCTGATTATGCCCTACCACAAAAAACTCGATATGCTCAAGGAATCCAAGACAAAGAAGAAGATAGGCACAACAGGAAGGGGTATCGGACCTGCCTATGAAGATAAGGTAAGCAGGATGGGTATCAGGGTGATAGACCTCATTGACAGCAAGGTATTTACAGAAAAGGTTAAGCAGAATCTGGAGATAAAAAACTTTATAATACAAAAATATTACGGTGAGGAGGGATTCAAGGCCGAGGATATTGTAAAGCAATATGCGCCTTATAGAAGGCTTTTAAAGAGATATGCCACTGATACAGCAGGTTTTTTACACAGGTCTATATCTGATAAGAAAAATATACTATTTGAGGGTGCCCAGGGTACGTTCCTTGACATAGACCACGGGACATATCCATATGTCACATCTTCCAACACAGTATCAGGAAACATAGCCTCTGGCTCTGGTGTCCCACCTACCTCCATCGATTATATGCTCGGTATCTGTAAAGCATATACAACAAGGGTGGGAGAGGGTCCATTCCCAACAGAATTAAAGGACAGCACAGGTGAACGCATTAGGGATGTGGGCAGGGAATACGGCTCCACAACAGGTAGACCGAGGAGGTGCGGATGGTTTGATGCAGTGATAGTAAAAAGGGCCATAAGACTAAACGGTATAAACGGCCTGTGCATGATGAAACTCGATGTATTTGACAATTTCGATGCCATAAATATATGTGTTGGATATGAGGTTAAAGGGAAGAAGATTGATGTACCACCAATGGGAATAGAAGAATTAGAAAACTGCAAACCCATTCTTGAAGAGTTACCGGGATGGAATACCTCCATACACGGTATAGATATGTATAAAAGACTGCCTCGTAATGCAAAAAGATACCTGGATAGGCTTGAGGAGTTACTCGGTATTGGTATAGACATAATCTCAACAGGGCCAGAGAGAGACAGCACGATTGTGCTTAAAAACCCATTCATAAAAAATAAAGGATAAGGTGCAAGGATGGTAATAAAGATGAAAAAAGGTTTTATGGATGACCAGCAGTTTTGTTATGCAGTCATTGAAAACGCATTTGGTGGTATTGCAGTCCTTGATGGTTCCAATTGTGTATATACTAACAAAAAATTCTTAGATACCCTGGGTTACGAAGAAAACAGTGAGGTTATAGGAAGATCCCTGAAGCCATTTGTGCATCCAGAAGATAAGGACAAGTTTAGACAACTGATAAAAAAGAAAAGAGATGGTGAATATAAGCCCTCAAGATACGAGGTAAGATTTATACGAAAAGACGGCACAGCAGTGGATACTTTAGCCTCCACAACTCAGATAAATTACCAGGATAAAAAATTAACAGTATTGAGGTTAACAGATGCATCAGGTCAAAACAGGGAAAATGAGACCCTAAAGGAGAGACTTGAAGACCTTGAGATGAAATACTATAAAGTAAACGAGATAAATAATTCCCTCAGCACCCTCATCAAACAAAAGGAGAACGAAAAAAAGGACTTTGAAAGTACAGTCCTCGCCAATATAAAAGAGCTTGTTATGCCTTATATATCAGAGCTTCAAAAAACAGGACTTGACCCAAAACAGCAGGTATTTCTTGACATCATTCAGACAAATCTCAATAACATCGTCTCGCCCTTTGTACAGAAGATAACATCAAAATATATGAATCTTACACCGACAGAGATAAAGATAGCCACATTTATAAAAGAAGGCAAGACAGCCAAAGCCATTGCAAAGATACTGAATGTATCAGAGAGTGCCGTGAACCTCCACAGGCAGCATGTAAGGGATAAACTCGGCCTGAGCAAGAAGAAGATAGGCCTGAGGACATATCTTCTATCTATGACGTAACCTACCTTTAGGTCCCTATTCCTTAAACATCTTCAGGCGCAGGGAGTTGGATACAACGGATATAGAGCTTATCATCATGGCAATGGCTCCGAACATGGGCTCAAGCCTTATTCCATATCCTGGATAGAGTAAACCGGCAGCAATGGGTATGCATATTATATTATAGATAAATGCCCAGAAGAGATTCTCCTTTATAACCCAGAGGGTCTTTTTGGAGAGTCTTATGAGTGTTATGAGCCTTGATAGTTGAGCCTTCATAAGCACTACGTCAGCAGATTCTATGGCAATATCTGTGCCTTTACCCATGGCAACGCCCACATCAGCTGTTGCAAGAGAAGGTGCATCGTTAACACCATCACCCACCATGAGGGTTATACCTTTTTTTCTGTATTCTTCAACTATCTTTGCCTTTCCATCTGGGAGAATCCTGTAAAAGAATCTATCTATACCCACCTTTTCACTTATTGTCCTTGCACCCTCCATGCTGTCTCCGGTTATCATGACCGTCTCTATGCCCATCTCTTTTAGGGAACTCACAACATCCCTGGCCTCATCCCTCAAGATGTCACTAAAGGTTATGATGCCAATTATGGCATCTTCACCCCACACAAGGACAGGGGAGCCACCTTCTTCTGCCTTCTTGGTATATTGATCTTTTATATCCTCTTGAATTACATTTCCTGTCTCTTCATACAACAATGTATTACCTATAAAATATGTCTTCCCTTCTATCTCGCCCTTTATCCCCT
The DNA here is from genome assembly GCA_029553295.1 of Deltaproteobacteria bacterium. Taxonomy (GTDB): domain Bacteria; phylum Desulfobacterota; class Syntrophorhabdia; order Syntrophorhabdales; family Syntrophorhabdaceae; genus DTOV01. The sequence continues at coordinate 50,004 of JAKPCK010000005.1, forward strand.
TTCCTATAATTGCCTGAAATCCTGTTACTTTTAAATTATCTATACCCAGCTCCTCTGCCTTTTTCCTCAGTGCCTCAGAAAAAGGGTGTTCCGAGTGTTTTTCAAGATTGTAGGCAATAGATAGGAGATCTGTTTCAGAATAAGGCCTGATAGGTGTTATATCAGATATGGCAATAACACCCTTTGTCAGGGTGCCTGTCTTGTCAAATAGGACATACCTCGCATTACTGGAGAGCTCCAGTGCCCCGGCATTTTTTATAAGTATACCTTTTTTTGCACCCACTCCTGTGGAGACCATAATGGCTGTAGGCGTTGCAAGCCCGAGTGCGCATGGACATGCTATTATAAGCACGGCAACAGAAGACAGAAGTGCATTGGTAACCCTTGGTTCAGGCCCATACAAAAGCCATAAGACAGATGTGATAATGCCGAGGAGTATAACAATAGGGACGAATACACTGGCTACCTTATCGCTTAGCCTCTGAACAGGCGGTTTTGTAAACTGTGCCTCCTCTACAAGGCGTATAACCTTTGATAATACAGTGTCCTTCCCAACCCTTATTGCCTTAATCAGTATTGAACCCCTTGTATTTATTGTCCCGGCTATCACCTCGTCGCCTATATCTTTCAGGGAGGGCAGGCCCTCACCTGTTATCATTGATTCATCTACATATGTGTTACCCTCAATAACAACACCATCAGCAGGTACTTTTTCACCTGGTTTTATTAATACAACATCTCCCACCTCGAGGTTATCCGTTGGTAGCACAACCTCTTTTCCATCCCTTATCACTGTGCATTCCCTTGGTGAGAGCTCATACAGGAGTTTTATGGCAGCATATGTCCTTGTCTTTGCCTTTGATTCAAAGAACCTACCCAAAAGCACTATGGTGATAATCATTGTGCTGGAATCAAAGTATACACTGGGTTTAATCCCTGAAGATGTAAGGCTGTCAGGAAACAGGGCAACAAAGGCGCTAAAGAAGAAGGCAGCAGATGTCCCCAAGGATATGAGGGTATTCATATCCACTGCAAGGTGTCTTAAGTTAAGAATGGCAGGTTTATGGAATCGAAGACCAAAATAGAACTGAACAGGGAGGGTTAAAACAAGAAGAATTATATTATTAAAAGGCAGGACAGGCCACATAGAAAAAACCATCACCAGGACAGAAAAAAAGGCAGACCAGATAAAATCTCTTTTCAGGCCTGCCTCCTCTTTTTTTGCCCTGATCGTTACATCTCCCTCTATATCCACATCATAGCCTATGTCCCTTATAGCAGATATGACCCTTTTTAGCTCAAGGTCGCTACTTATGAGGACCTCTGCCTTTTTCAAAGGGAAGTTTACCCTGGCCTCTTTGATACCCTCTATCTTATTAAGTTCCCTCTCAATCCTTGCTGCGCAGGCTGCACAGCTCATGCCTGTAATGGGGAGTTCTATCTTCTCGGACATAGTAACCTTTCATAGATAAAATTATAGATTTGCCAATACCTCTTCTATATCCGGCACCTCTGGGATGGGATACACCTTAATGAACTTTACAAGGCCGTTCTCGTCTATAATAACATTTGCCCTCTCTGAAAAGCCGTCCTTATGCCTGAAAAGCCCAAGCCTCAAGGCCAGACCACCATGGGGCCAGAAATCAGAAAGTAGCCTTGTCTTGTTAATACCAATGGCCTCTGCCCATGCCTTTTTACAATATATACTATCAATGCTCACACCTACAGCTATTGCATTTGCCGACTCAAATCTATCGAGGTTTTTTTCAAGGGATAGCATCTGGTCCCTGCATACCGGAGTCCACGCCAGAGGATGAAATGAGAGGAGTATCTTTTTGCCTTTAAAATCCTTGCTCCTGAATAGTTGTTCCTTCTGGTCCTTTAATTCAAAATCACCTACATTATGACCAATCTCTACCATAATCCACCTCCATATAAGATATTGAGGCCCTTGCATGGGTCTTTAAACCAAACTGTAAAACATAGACCTTTAGGCCTTACTTTAAAATCTAATCATTTTATTTCTCCACGGCAAGGATGAAATTTTTTTATTTAAAAACTTGTAGATGTAACCTCCAAAAAAGATTTTCTGTGCTATACTTAATAAAAAATATAGATTCATCGAAAGGAGGCCGCCATGTTTTTTATGAATATCTGTACTTGGGCACCGGAAGATGAAAAAGAAGTTACAAGAAGAAGGGCTAGCTGGAAATGGCCAGAAAACGTCAAGGTTATCTGCGAATTCATCGACCTTCAGGGCTGCAGGGTTATAAATGTTGTTGATACAGATGAAAAAGGCCTTATCCAGAGTAGATCAGCATGGATAGACATCATGATGTTTGAGACATTCCCTGTATACCCATTTGGCGAGAGCAAGCACCTCTTGAAAAACAGATAAATGGGTTTTAAGGTCAGGGGTCTCAAGATGTGCCCTGAGGGGTAAAAGATATCTTTTCTGCTATCCCTCTTTTTCAAACTCACCCTTTGGGGCACCACAGATTGGGCATGACCAGGTATCAGGTAGGTCTTCAAAAGGTGTGCCTGGTTTTATCCCGCTATCCGGGTCGCCATTGGCAGGGTCATAGACATACCCGCATACCTTACATCTGTACTTATCAGATACAACAGGTTCTTTAACAGATTCTTTAGGTGTCTCTTCCGTTACATAGGTAGGGGCTGTCTTTGGGGATTTACCACCTTTTACCTCATGATAATAGGCATATGTCATAGGTTCTTCATCGCTTAAGATATCAGCATCTATGACCTTTCCTATAAATACAGTATGCGTCCCCACATCGGAACTGCTTAAGACCTCGCACTCCAGATAACTTATAGTATTATCCAGGATTATTGGCGCACCTGTGACACCTAATCTGTATTTTGTCTCCTTAAACTTATCTGTCTCCCTCCCGGATTTAAATCCAAATCTACCAATAAGGTTCATGGACGCTGATTTGCCAAGGACAGATACTGTAAAGACCTTGCTCTCTTTTATATAGTCATGGGTCATGTTTTGTTTATTTATACTTATGGCTACTGTTGGAGGTTCTGATGTAATCTGGAAAACAGTATTGGCAATCTGCCCGTTAATCTTCTCACCCATCTTTGAACTTATTATATAGACCCCGTAACATATCTTCTGTATAGCCTTTTTATTCATTTGCCCCTCCTCCTTTATTATTTTCGTTTTCATCTTTTTCCTTATCTTTTTTCTTCTCCAGAGACTCATATATCTCTGTCAGTCTTTTTGTTACGAGATAATTTATGGTTCCTTCTGGGTACTGGCCTTCACCATCCAGCTCCCCTGCCTTTAGACCTGTAAGGATTTCCAACCCCTCCTCCATTTTTTCTATGGCATATATATGAAACTTACCCTCTCTTACAGCCTCAACAACATCCTTTCTCAGGTTAAGATGCTTTATGTTTCTCTTGGGTATAATAACCCCGTGTTCTCCGTTCAATCCCCTTAATCTGCAAAGGTCAAAAAAGCCCTCGATCTTCTGGTTTACACCACCTATGGGCTGGACCTCGCCATCCTGGTCCATAGAGCCCGTAACAGCAAGGCTCTGTTTTAAGGGGACACCAGAGATACTACTTAAAAGGGCATATAATTCAGCGCATGTTGCGCTATCCCCCTCTATCATCTCATAGAGTTGTTCAAAGGTAATGGATGCAGAGAGGCTGATAGGTTTTTTTACTGCATATTTACTGCCAAGGTAACTTGAGATAATGAATATGGCCTTTTCATGGATCTTACCACTCATCTTTGTCTCACGTTCTATGTTGACTATACCGGCCCTCCCTGTATATGTCTTGGCAGTAATCCTCGAGGGCTTTCCAAAGCTGTGGTCACCCATATCAAGGACAGCAAGGCCGTTGACCTGACCTATCTTTGTCCCTTCAGTATTTACAATAAGGGTATCTTCAAGCATCATCTCCCTTATATGACCCTCTATCATATTCACCCTGTAAATCTTTTCATCTATTGCCTTTTCTATATGCTCTGCCTTTACAATACTGCTATTTTCTTTAGATGCCCAGTAATGGGATTCCCTTATAAGGTCTGCTATCTCGCTGAATTTCATAGAGAGCTTTTCCTGATGGTCAGCAAGCCTTGACCCGAACTCTACAATCCTTGCCACTGCTGTCCTGTCAAAGGGCAGAAGGCCCTCGTTTTTCTGGCAGAGAGACACAAAGCCTGCATACTTTTCCATGTTCTCTTTAGTCCTCTCCATCCTGTTATCGAAATCTGCCTTGACCTTAAAAAGTTCCCTTGAGTCTTCATCAAAGGCCCTGAGTATATAATAGATATATGGATTGCCTACGATAATCACCTTTATATCAAGGGGTATGGATTCTGGCTTTAAGGCTGAAGTGCTGAAGAGTCTGTATTGTTCAAGGACATCCTCTATCCTTATCTCCTTGTTTTTTAATGCCCTTTTTAATGCATCATAGGAAAATGGGTTCTTCAGGAGGTCTAATGCCTCAAGGATCAGATATCCACCGTTTGCCCTATGCAAGGCCCCTGCCTTAATCATGGTAAAATCAGTGGTTGCCATACCGTAAGTTACCTTATATTCAACCCTCCCGAAAAGATTGGGGTATGTGGGATTGGTCTCGAATATGACAGGCGCGCCCTTATTCTCTTCGTTATTGACAATGACATTTACAGAATATTTTAGAAAAGACGGCTCCTGTTTAGGGAGTTTCAGAAAAGGTATTGGTGATGGCTGTTCCTCCATGGTTTTAAACTCATCGATGTGGGACAACACCTCATTTTTCACATCATTGAGGTAGTTTATAATCTTTTCGTTTCCCTCATATCTCCCTTTCATGGCCTCAATTACAGGCTCTATAATCTCAAGGGCAATCATACGTTCCAGTTTTACCAGCATATCACGGACAAGCTTTTCTGAGTCCCTTAAGACCCTTACAATATCATTGAGCCTCTCCTGAAACCTCCTGCCTGTCTCCTCCATCTTTTTTTTCGTCTTTTCATCAAGGCTATCGAATTCCTCTTTTGTAAGCAATTCCCCATTTTCCTTTAAAGGGAGTATAAGTATGCCAGTTGGTGCCTTCCGCACAGTAAAATTCTCTTTTTTTACCTCCTCGTCCAGCCTTGAGAGATATTCATTCTGTTTCTGTTGAAATTCCTCTATAATCTTGTTTCTCTGGGTATCATATTCCTTTGATTCAAAAGCCTTGGGTATCTCTATCCTCAAGAATTTGACCAGCTCGTCCATGTCTTTCTGAAACAAGATACCCTTTCCCGGTTCAGTGGAGATGGCTATGGGGCTATCTGGATCCTTGAAATTATATACATAGCACCAATCACAGGGCACAGGCTCTGTCATGGCCTTATTTTTAATTAGTGTTGTTACGGTTGATACCTTACCTGTCCCGCTCTCACCAAGGGCAAATATATTAAATCCCATACTCCTTATGCCGAGGCCAAAGTCCAGCGCCTTTAATGCCCTTTCCTGACCTATGGTGCCTTGAAATTCCCCTAAATCTTCTGTTGTATTGAATGAAAAAGTCTCTGGGTCACATCTATTAAATAGTGATTCAGGGCCTAATTCTGTTACCATCTATACCTCCCCATTATATATTTCTTCCATTGATGCAGCTTTTATCTTATCTCATCCAGCTGCCGCCGGTTACGCATATGGTCTGACCTGTTATATATTCCCCTTCATCGGAGGCAAGAAAAAGGGCTGTATTGGCAATATCCTGGGGGACGCCCTTTCTCGGATACGGGATCTCATCGAACATCCTCTGTATCTCCTCTTCTGGATAGAGGTTCGGTATAAATTCATTGTAGATAAAACTCGGTGCTATGGTGTTTGCTGTTATTCTGTAAGGTGCTGCCTCCATTGCAAGACACCTTGTAAATGCCATAACCCCTGCCTTTGCTGCAGCATAATGGGCATGACCTGCTGCAAGACCCCTGAAGCCGGCTACAGATGTAATACTTATTATGCGGCCGTATTGCTGTCTCATCATTATAGGCAAAACCTCACGGCAGAAATAAAACACACTTCTCAAAGATACACCCATAACAATATCCCAGTTTTCATCTGTCATATCCACTATACGGGATGGTCTATTTGTCCCTGCGTTATTGAAAAGGATGTCTATCCTTCCAAATAAATCCAATGTCTTTGCCACTGTATATCTTATCTCATCCAGGTTTAATACATCGCATTTAAGCCCTATGGCCTCTATACCGAATTCTTTTTTTATCTCATTGGCAGTCTGTATGCTCCTACCCTCATGGGCATCTGTGATGACAACTGTTGCACCCTCACGGGCAAAAGTCCTTGCTGTTGCCTTACCAATCCCTGCCCCGGCAGCAGCTGTTAAAATTGCTACTCTTCCTTGTAATTTCATGATTTAATCCTGATATATAATACAGAATGTCTCTTTGTGACTCAAGGATAAAACATATTCTCTAAAAAATCTTGACAAAACAATGAGATTCTGTAGAAAATAGTTAAGTGAATTTATTAACAAGCAATAAAAGACAACATAAAAAACTGGAGAAGGAGGTGAGGATTTAATTATTTTAAAAATAAAGGCAAAAAGCCAGATGGGGGAAACATGAAGAAAGAGATAATGCAAGGAAACGCTGCAATTGCAAGAGGTGCCTGGGAGGCTGGGCTTAAGGTTGCAGCTGCCTATCCAGGAACACCGAGTAGTGAGATCTTAAGAGAATTTGCTGAAAACTATCCTGACATCTATGCAGAATGGGCACCCAATGAAAAGGTAGCTGTTGAGGTGGCAAGTGGGGCAGCTATAGCCGGTGTTAGGGCAATGGCCTCCATGAAACACGTGGGTTTAAATGTTGCTGCCGACCCCCTTATGACACTGTCATATACAGGCATTAAAGGCGGGTTTGTGATTGTAGTGGCAGATGACCCAAATGTCCATAGCTCCCAGAACGAACAGGATAGCCGTAACTGGGCACGTTTTGGTAAGGTTCCCATGCTTGAGCCGGGTGATGCCCAGGAGTGTAAGGATTTTACAAAGATTGCCTTTGAGATTAGCGAACAGTTTGATACCCCGGTGCTTTTAAGGACAGAGACAAGGGTAGCCCACTCTGACTCCCCGGTTGTTCTCGAAGACAGGGTAGAATCAAAGGTAGTTCCAGGGCTAGACCCGAAAGAGGCCCCAAAATATGTTATGGTCCCTGTCAATGTCAGGGTAAGGCGTAAAGCAGTAGAAGAGAAGATGAAAAAACTCTCAGAATACGCAGATACCTTTAAATACAACATAATGGAGATAAACGATACAAGTGTTGGGGTCATATCAAGTGGTGTATCCTATCTCTACACAAAAGAGGTATTCCCGGAATGGTCCTACCTGAAACTCGGTATGGTATGGCCGCTTCCAAAAAAACTCATTGCAGAGTTTGCAAAGAAGGTAAAAAAGATTGTCATTGTTGAAGAGCTTGACCCATTCTTTGAAACAGAGATAAGGGCAATGGGTATAAAGATATGGCATGGCAAGGATGTAATCCCCAATATGTATGAACTATCCCCAGAGATTGTGGAGAAGGCATTAAAAGGGAAGAAATATAAAGAGCCAAAGATAAGGGTAAAACCTGAGGATCTACCCAGGAGGCCACCAAACCTCTGTGCAGGTTGTTCCCACAGGCCTTTGTTTTATGCCCTTAAGAAACTCGGTGCATTTGTCTTTGGCGACATAGGTTGCTATACCCTCGCTACAGCACCACCACTCCAGGCCCTCCATACAACGATCTGTATGGGTGCAGGCGTAGGTCAGGCACACGGTGCCATGAAGGCCCTGGGTAAAGATTGGCTTGGAAAAGTTGTTGCAGTTCTCGGCGATTCTACATTTTTACACAGCGGTGTAACACCTCTTATGGATATTGTATATAATAAAGGAAATTCAACAACAATAATCCTCGACAACAGGATTACAGGTATGACCGGTCACCAGGAACATGCAGGCACAGGGTTTACAGCAAGACAGGAACCTACCAATATGGTTGACTATGCAGAACTCGGAAAGGCCCTGGGTGTAAAGAGCATCCGCTATGTAGACCCATACAACATAAAAGAGACCATGGACATCATCAAAGAAGAGATGAACAAGGATGAGCCGTCTCTGATTATATGTAAAGACAGCCCATGTATGCTACTTCGTAGGGCAAAACCCCTTGAAAGATTTAAATACCCCTTCTATGTAGTAGATACAGATAAATGCAGGGGCTGTAAGATGTGTCTCGAGATTAACTGTCCTGCTATAAGCTGGAGAGAGGGTGAAGGTCAGACAAAGGACGGCCACAAGAGGAAAGGAACCGCCTTTATAAACAAGGATCAGTGTGTAGGCTGTGAGGTATGCGCTCAGGTATGTAAATTCGATGCCATAGTCCCGGGCACAAAGTGAGGAGGTAGACCATGAAAGATAACGAAAAAACAACAAACATATTTCTATCTGGTGTTGGTGGTCAGGGGACAATCCTTGCCAGCAACATCCTCGGCGAGGTTTTTCTGAAAGCCGGCTATGATGTTAAAAAATCAGAGGTGCACGGGATGGCACAGAGGGGTGGAGATGTTACCACACACTTCAGATTCGGCAAAAAGGTATATTCCCCTCTTATAAAATACGGTGATGTGGATTTTCTCCTGTCCTTTGAACTCCTCGAGGCGATACGCTACATTAACTGGGTAAAACCAGATGGCAAGATTATCATCAACAAACAGGAGATACTACCGCCAGCAGTAAGCCTAGGTCAGATGAAATACCCGGCTGATGTGGAAAAGACATTCAAGAAATTCTTTAAAGACAATGTATGGGTCATAGATGGACAGGGGATTGCAAGAAGCCTCGGCAATATCCAGGCAGCAAACGTTGTCCTTGTAGGTGCATTCTCCAACTTCTTCCCGGAAATCAAACCAGAGCAGTTTATCGACGCCATAAAAGGACTGCTTGCACCAAAACTACATGACCTAAATGTCAAAGCATTCTATGAAGGAAGAAAGGCCCTTTAAAAGGGGGCCTTTCCCCTTTTTTTACAAAAGCCTCTTAATAATTCTTCTGATTTTATCTCTATCCAGAACAGTTTATCCTATGGAGACATCTATGCTCGATAATAATCTGCAGTATATACTTGACCAGAGAAAGGGTTCAGGCGTTGTAGCGGTCCAGATATGGGTAAAGGTGGGGAGTTGGCATGAGACCAACAACATAGCAGGGATTACTCACTTCATTGAACATCTTATCTTTAAAGGCACTGAAAAAATAAAGGCAAACGAGATGCCGGCAAGGATAGAGGCCATGGGAGGGAGCGTAAATGCCTTTACCTCCTATGACAACACTGTTTACCATATTGTTGTCCCTGCAAAGGCATTTAAGGAGGGCTTTGAGCTCCTTGCGGATGCAGTAAAGAATCCTGTCTTTCCTGAGGAAGAGATTAAAAAGGAAAAACACGTTGTCCTCGAGGAGATAAAGATGGGTGAGGATGACCCGCAGAGGAAGCTTTTTAAGGAATTATTTTCATTGAGCTATAATGACACACCCTATGGAAGACCTATTATAGGATACAATGAGACAGTAAAAAATATAGATAGGCAGGATATAATTGCATATTTCAGAACACACTATACCCCGGATAATATGGTTGTTGTAATAACCGGTGATTTTAATAAAGAAGAGGCAAAAAGCCTTATAAAAAAATATCTTTCATTACCTAAAGAAAAACATGAGATAAAGACATTGAATAATGAGGCAAAAAAACCAGAAAGGGGCAAGGAAAAGGTAATTGAAAGAGATATAAAGGAGAGCTATCTTGCCATCTCATACAGGGTACCCCCTATAACCCATGATGATATACCAATCCTCGATGTCCTTGCCACTATCTTAGGTGATGGAGACAGCTCCCGCCTTAATGAGTATCTTAAATACAGAAAGGGTATAGTTACCGGTATATCTGCCGAACTTTTTGCGCCCCGATATGACGGTATATTCATTATATATTCAACCTTTAAAGGGAATGATTACAGTCTTATATTAAACGAGATAGATAACGAACTGATGAGATTGATAAAAGACGGCATCAATGAATGGGAACTTATCAAGGCAAAAAATATTATAACCTCATCTTATATATATTCCAGGGAGACGGTCCAGGGCAGGGCAATGCAGATAGGTAAATATCTTACCCTTACAGGGGATATGGATTTTGTGGAGCAATATCTGAAAAAGATACAGTCTGTAGGTAAAGATGATATAAATAGGGTATTGGAAAAATATATCATGGGCAAAGACAGAAAGCTCGTTGTAATGACCCCTTCCAAAAAAACAGAGAATCCTTACACCTTTACGCTGAAAAATAACATGAGATGCGTTGTAAACAAGAACAAATCATCACCGAGCTTTGCCTTCAGGATAGGCTTTATTGGTGGCTTAAAGTATGAACCTGAAGGGAAAAACGGGGTATTCAATATAATGTCAAAGATGCTTCTTAAGGGCACAAAAAACAGGGATGCCATATCCATCGCCAAAGAGATTGATATGCTGGCAGGTGACATAACACCCTTTAGCGGCAAAAATACCTTTGGACTCTCAGGGAGATTCTTGAGCAAGGATTTCAGGGCTGTTATGAAGCTAATCCACGAGCTCCTTACAGAGACCATCTTTAAGGAGGATGAACTGGCAAAGGTTAAGGATGAGGCCCTCTCTGAGATAAGGCAAAAATATGACGACCCTATCCCATACACATTTATGCGTTTCAGAGAGGTATTATTTGAAGGCCATCCATATGCAAAAGACCCTGACGGGAGTGAGGAGGACATAAAGGCCATAACCATAAGGGATGTGGAAGACCTATACAGACAATATGTCACGCCATCAGGTGCTATACTTGCCATATCAGGGGATGTAGATGAAAAAGAGATTAAATCTATGTTCGAAGACCTGTATTCTCAATGGAAGGGTAGATCCAATACCCTGAAAAAGGTGGATATTAAGCCAAAAAAACAGGAAGTTAATGTGGAGAGGCAGATGCTCCAGAGGCATATTATATTCGGCTTTCTGGGACCTGGTATAATATCAAAAGACAGGTATCCAATAGAGGTTATGAGTGCCATCCTGTCTGGTATGGGCGGCAGGATTCACAGGGTATTGAGGGAGGAGAACCCCTATGCCTATGCACTGACCTTTTTTAACAGAAATGATTATGAGACAGGGAGCATGGGCATATATATAGGTACAGATTCTAAGTACCTTGAGGATGTAAAAAGGATTGCAAAAGAGGAACTGAAAAGGATTGCAAAAGAAGGGTTTACAGAGGAAGAGGTAAAAAATGCAAAAAATCGCCTCATAGGTAAAAACCTGATAAACATGCAGTCCAACAGAAACATAGTTACAGAGATGTGCCTTGATACAATCTATGGGCTTGGTCCTGGTCATTTTAAGGCCAGGCAAAAATACATAGAAAAGGTAACAAGGGCTGATGTAAACAGGGTTGCAAAAAAATACATCAATCTCGACTATATGGTTCAGGTTATAGTTGGGGGTAGTGATAAGGAAGATAAAAAATAATTAGTTGCCGTATGGACAGGAAACAAAAGGAGGTAAGGTCTTTGAAATTCACGCATCTCGATGATAAAGGTAAGGCACAGATGGTGGATATCTCTCATAAAGAACAGACAGACAGAATAGCCAAGGCCTATGGGAGGGTAAAGGTATCCACAGATACGTATAAATCCATCAAAGAAGGATATGGGCCAAAGGGTGATATCTTCTCTGTTGCCAAGATAGCAGGTATAATGGCTGCTAAAAAGACACATGAGCTAATACCTCTTTGCCACCCCCTTTCTATTACCCACATTGATGTAGATTTCAGATTCAATGATGAAATGTGCACTGTGGAGATAACATCTACTGTAAAGACCACCGGCCAGACAGGTGTTGAGATGGAGGCCCTTGTATGTGCAACCCATGTAGCCCTCACAATATATGATATGTGCAAGGCTATAGATAAGGGCATAGAACTCGGACCATTTTATCTCCTTGAAAAAGAAGGTGGTAAAAGCGGAAGATATGAGAGAAAATAATCACATGACTAAAATATGAGACTTTTTTTAGAGGCCTCTAAAACATACCAAGGAAAGGAAAAATGAAAGGTAAGGTTTTATCGGTAAATATAAGCAAAGATAAAGGCGAAAAGAAGAACAATATAGGAAGGTGCAGATTGATAGAAAAAAAAGGCCTTGAGGGTGATGCCCATGCAGGTTTTATGCACAGGCATGTAAGTCTTCTGGCACTGGAAAGCATAGAAAAGATGAGGAAGAAGGGCATCAATATCGAATACGGGGATTTTGCAGAAAACCTGACGGTTGAAGGCATGGACCTCTTGTCTTTGCCTGTGGGCACAAAATTGAGGGTAGGAGATAGTGTAATTATAAGGGTAACCCAGATAGGTAAACAATGTCATAAAGGTTGTGCCATATTTCAGCAGGTCGGTGACTGTGTTATGCCAAAAGAAGGTATATTTGCCGAGGTTATAACAGGTGGGGATGTAAAAATTGGTGATAACATAGAGGTTATAGAATGAGATATACTGCTGCCATTATAACAATAAGTGATAAAGGCTCAAAAGGTGAGAGAGAAGACAAAAGTGGACCTGCCATTGAGAAGATGCTAAAAGATTTCTATGACGTAAAAAAGATATTGATTGTCCCTGATGAGGTAAATGTAATATCAGATAAATTAAAGACACTTGTCGATAGGGAAAAAATTGATTTGATTGTTACCACAGGTGGCACAGGTGTTGGAAAAAGGGATGTAACCCCTGAGGCAACAAGGATGATTATAGAGAAAGACCTCCCGGGATTTGCTGAGGTCATGAGGATGGAAAGTTATAAAATAACCCCTCATGGTATTATTTCAAGAGGCATTTGCGGTATAAGGGGTGAAAGCATGATTATCAACCTGCCAGGAAGTCCTAAGGCAGCCACAGAATGTCTATCTTTTATTATAAATGCTCTACCCCATGCGATATCCAAGGTCAAAGGCGATACGTCTGACTGCGGATAGTATTTTTTTTGTTATAGAAAGTGATATGTTTGTCTGTTCTGACCAGACCTTGAACCCATTTGAAAAGCTGAAGCCAATACGATAAGGTTCGTCAACAAGCCTGTGATTGCCTTTTGTTATAATCTGGAGATAGTCGAGCTCAAAACCGAGGACAAGGTTTTTTGTCAAACCTTTTTTCAAGCCAACAGAGGCATGCCAGGCATCTCCGTATGTTTTTTCGTATGTGAATCTTCT
>JAKPCK010000011.1 GCA_029553295.1 Deltaproteobacteria bacterium
GTCTGTTTTTGGTATCTTATGGGGCTATATTCTGCCATTATGGCATATTTGTCTGAGATATTGAACTGGATACCGCCGAAAAACTGGCCGTCTTTTAACCATGTCTTAGGGCTATTGAATATGTCTACTTTAAAGGTCTCACCAGAAGCCGGAAGGGGGACTTTGCCATATCTGCCATTCCCAAAGCCAAGGGTAAAATCAAAGGGATATATCTGTTTACTTGCCACAAAATACTGGGAGGGATAAAGCCTTGTGCCCTGGGGGTCATTTATGGCAAATGCCACAGCAGGCAGATATTTTCCCTCTGAGATAAACTGATATTTGAAATCAAGGGCTTTGTCTTTGTAATCGCCGTATGAAGTGGTCAGTGCACGGACACCCCTTATCTGGGTGAATCTGCCCTCTATCTCAAGTCCCTTCAATGGGCTTATAGCCATATAGTACCATATATAGGGGTGCGCCATGCCAACACCGACCCTGAAGTTATTTTCCTTCATAACCCTTGCTGTTGGTATCTCCAGAAGGCCTGTGCCGCCCCAGTTAGCAGGGTTGACAAAGGGTTCATCTGCCCCATAGGCCATAGAGATGATATTCACTGGCAGGAGATATTGACAACAGGGTAAATAAAACTGTGCTATCATGCATAGGACAAGGAATAAAAAGAATAAGGGTTTATTCGGTTTATATTTAGTAAGATTTTTTTGCACTATACCCTATCACTTCAGAAGGATTTTTCATAACAGATTAAATAAAGTGCCATTATAATAGCCACAACCTGGGCCATATTTGCCAGTATCTGGGTTATATTTTTTGTGTCCTTGGGCCATGATATATGGTTTTTAAAAAAAGGCAAAAATATACCCATTTTATCACCTTTTTTAATGATTAGAGTCAGTAGTTTGGGATAAATCTAAAAAATTTACTGATTTTATACCTATTTTCCTTATTATTTCCACAAAAAATTTAAATTTTTGGTAAGCGTTCTTAACCCGAGGATGTTTTGACGCCATAGTCCTCGAGGAATTCCTTCAGTGCCTCCGGCCATCTCCTTAGAGGCTCAAGCTTGGTATTTATCAGAATGCTGTATTTAGGCCTCCTGGCAGGCCTTGGAAACTCCTCCTGCGCTACAGGGACTATCTTTATACCCTTTATGCCTGCAAGTTCGAATAAAATCTTGGCTGCACCATACCATGTTACAGGTGCACCCTCGTTGGTTATATGATATATGCCAAAGGGCATACCTTCCTCTATGAGGTATTTTGTCCTCTTTGCCAGATCCGGTGCATATGTAAAGTTGGAGAGCTCATCATCCACAGCCTTTATGACATCCTGTGTTTTTGCCAAGGCCAGCATGGTCTCAAAGAAGCTCTTTTTTGCATTGGGGTTATGGGAGGGCATACCGAACAGCTTTTGAAGGCGGATAAGATAGTATCTATCCGTATTTTTCATCACCTCAATCTCCCCAAGATATTTGGACTCACCGTATCTTGAGATAGGAGAAGGGGTGCTTGTCTCATCATAGCCTTCCCTTTTTTCACCATCAAAGACATAATCAGTGCTGTACTGGACAAGAAGGGCACCCAGTTTATTTGCTGCCTTTGCTATATAGCCTGGGCCGTAGCCGTTAATTCTCTTTGCCAGCTCGAATCCCTCTGGCTCCTCTGCCTTGTCAACGGCATTATAGGCTGCGGCATTTATGATTATATCGGGCTTCAAGGGTAAGACCTTTTCCATGACCGATGCCTCATCACCTATATCTATATCAGGCATGTCCCATCCTGTAACTGCATAGCTACTATCAGAGCTGAATATTCTATTCAGTTCAGGCCCCAGAAGACCCATTGCACCTATTATAAGTATTTTTTTCATGAAACTTCCTTGTTTATATTTTTCTTGTGCGAATTATATATTAAAATAATGGAATAGGCAATCTGGAAATATGAAAAGGGTGTTATCTTGTTAAGGCTACCTCTATTGATTTTATCTATCATGTTTATTTCTGCCACTTTTTTATACGGTGAGTGTGTAAATGGTGACTGTATAAATGGAAGGGGCTCCATGCTTTTTGAAAACGGCGATTATTATGTGGGGCAGTGGAAGAATGGGGCTTTCCACGGGGAAGGGTTTATGATATATCACAATGGAGACAGATACAAAGGTACATGGAGAGAGGGGAAAAAGCACGGTAGGGGTGAGTTCTGCTTTGGCAACGGGGATAGATACAATGGAGGCTGGAGGGATGGCAAGCCCGATGGTAAGGGTACCATGATCTTTGCCAATGGCGATAGATATACAGGCGACTGGCAGGATGGGTCATTTAATGGTCAGGGCACAATGGTCTATGCTAACGGTGATACATACAGAGGTAATTGGAAAAATGGCTCTTATAACGGAAAAGGGACAATGATATTCTCTTACGGAAACCGATACATAGGAGAGTGGAGGGAAGGCAAGCCAAACGGAAAAGGCACGATATATGACCCTGCAGGGAGGATAATATATTCTGGACTATGGGAGAATGGTGAACCCAAAAAGGATAAGAATATTAAAAGAAGGTAGTCTAACAGGGGGACCTGTGGCATACTGGATGAGCAGGGACCAGCGTGTAAGTGACAACTGGGCCCTTGTCTATGCCCAGAGACAGGCTATTATGATGCAAAAACCCCTTGTCGTTGTCTTCTGTCTCCTGGATAATTTCCTCCATGCAACAAAAAAACAATATGCCTTTATGATTAAAGGACTCATGGAGGTGGAAGACTCATTATCTCAAATGCATATCCCATTTTTTGTGTTATTTGGACTGCCTGAGATAGAGATGTCAAGATTTGTTGAGACATTCAATATCTCCATGCTTTTTACTGATTTCGACCCGTTAAAGATAAAAAGACAATGGAAGGGTGCTGTATCAGAGGGGATAAATATACCCTTTTTTGAGGTGGATGCCCACAACATTGTGCCATGCTGGGTGGCATCCCAGAAACAGGAATATGGGGCATACACCATAAGACCAAAGATATACAGGCTTTTAGAGGAATTCAATGAGGCATCTCCTGAATTAAATAAGCACCCCATACCATGGGATAAAAAGCCACACAGGGTTAACTGGGATAGTATAATAAAAAGACTTGGCCTGGAGGCGGAGATAAAAGAAAATCAAAGGTTTATACCAGGACAGAAGGCAGGCTTATCTGTCCTCCATGGCTTTATCAGTGAAAAAATCCATCGTTACCATATAGACAGAAATGACCCCAATATGGATGGTCAGTCAAATCTCTCGCCTTATCTTCATTTTGGTCATATATCTGCCCAGAGGGTCATGGAAGAGATAAATAGCAAGGTAGAAGATAGGGAAAAGAAAAAGGTCTTTTTTGAGGAACTTATTGTCCGAAGAGAGCTTTCAGATAATTTCTGTTTTTACAACGAAGATTACGATAATTTTCAGGGTTTTCCAGAGTGGGCCAAAAAGACCCTTGATATACACAGAAAAGACTTAAGGGCATACATTTACGATATAGATATCCTTGAAAATGCTGAAACCCACGATGCCCTGTGGAATGCCTGCCAGAAGGAGATGGTAAAGACAGGAAAGATGCATGGCTATATGCGGATGTACTGGGCAAAAAAAATACTCGAGTGGTCTGAATCCCCTGAAGATGCCATGGAAAAGGCCATATATCTCAATAACAGATACGAACTCGACGGCAGAGACCCAAACGGCTATACAGGTATAGCATGGTGCATAGGTGGTGTCCACGACAGACCCTGGAGGGAAAGGGAGATATTTGGAAAAATCCGCTATATGAGTTATAATGGCTGTAAGAGAAAGTTTGATATTAAATCCTATATAGAAAAGATAGAGGGGCTATAAAGGCATTAAAAAGGTGGTGAACTGAATATGTGGAACTGGAAGATAATCTATGAGGACGATGACATTGTCTGCTATCTGGATATAGAGAATATAGCAGACTCTCAGGCAGATGAGGATGGATTTTACAGCTCTGTTGACTGCTACCGTTCATTATCAGAGAGGGTTGCAGCATGGCTTATGTTTTTCATAAAGAATAAAGAGACTGTCCAGAGATACAAAGATTACCTAAAGGAAAAAGGGGTTTCTTTAAAGGCATATAAAGGTTACAACAATAGCCTGTGTCTCATAGAATTAGATGCAGAAAAAGGTTTATACAGGATTATCCCTGCCCTGGATTATGATGATAAAGGAAGGGAATTGGGCGTATCCAGGATTATAACAGAAGAAGGTAAATCCTTTATAAAAGGCATAAAAGGTGATTGGTCTCCCATAAAATCAAGGAATACAAATAAGGCCATACCATCTGTCTTCAGGTTTTTATATAAAACAGAGCAAAATTCAATATAGCTTAAGACCTTTGCAAAACCATGCAAAGGTCTTCAATCACTACAATACCTTTTTACCTATGGGGTGCCTTTAAATGCCTCCCACTCTCCCCTCTCTTTAAGCACATCCCTGTATACCTCAAGGGCCTTGTTTACAAGGGGCATACCACCGTAAGGGGCAAGCTGAAAAAATACCTCGGCAAGCTTTCTTGGGTCGCACCCCACGTTAAGGGCAGCGTTTACATGGAGCCTCAGTTCTTCTTGAGCACCAAGGGCAGCGAGCATGGCGCATGCAACCATCTGCCTCTCCGGTAGCGTAAGAACAGTCCTTGAGTATAGATTCCCTGTTATGAACATGGAGAGGTCATTGGCAAGGTCCCTGTCAAACTCCTTCCATGTGAGATATGGTGGATCCATTTTTATACCCTTCCCGAATAGTTTTTTTGCTGTCTCCTGTGTCCTCTTTTTTATTGCATCACTGTCCATAATCTCTGCCTCCTGTTGTTTTTTCAAGTTTTTAACACGACTCGGGCAAATGGTCAACAGATAGGGTTGAGGAGGATTCAAAAATATTGTATAGTTGGTTATTGTTATGAAAAGGATAGTCATAGGCACAGCAGGCCACATAGACCACGGAAAGACATCCCTCATCAAGGCCCTTACAGGCATAGACTGCGACAGGTTAAAGGAGGAGAAGGAAAGGGGTATAACAACAGAGCTCGGTTTTGCCCATTACAGGTTCAGCGACGACCTCCTTGTAGGTATAGTTGATGTCCCGGGCCATGAAAAATTTGTGAGGCACATGGTTGCAGGCTCGTGGGGTATAGATATAGTGCTCCTTGTGGTGGCAGCAGATGAGGGTGTGATGCCCCAGACAAGGGAGCACATAGATATATGTACCATGCTGGGTTTAAAAAAGGCCATAGTGGCCATTACCAAGAAAGACCTGGTAGATGATGAGATGCTCGAGCTTGTGAAGGAGGATATCGGTGATTTTCTGAAAGGGACTGTATTTGCAGATTCACCGCATATACCTGTATCGTCTGTAACCGGTGAAAATATTGAGGCTTTAAAGACAGCTATAAGGGATGTGGCCATGTCCACACAGGAGAGGTCACGGTCAGGGATATTCAGGCTCCCTGTGGACAGGGTCTTTACCATAAAGGGTCTCGGCACAATCATAACAGGGACATGTATATCAGGATATGTAGAGGTAGGTGAAGAGATAGAGATATATCCTTTCAATAGAAGGGCGAGGATAAGGAATATCCAGGCATACCATGAGGATACAAAAGAGGCTGCAGCAGGCCAGAGGGTTGCTTTGAACCTCCAGGGTGTAGACAGACAGGAGATAGAGAGGGGGGCGATAATAGGTAGACCCGGGACTCTTTTACCTACGGCCAGGATTGATGCGTCTTTCAGGTACCTCAAGCTGCCTTTCAAGGGCATAAAGAGCGACACCATATTGAGGTTCCATGTGGCCACCATGCTTGAGGAGGCAAGGATAGTGCTTCTGGACAGGGATATAATAGAGCCGGGTGATGAGGCCTATACCCAGTTTGTGTTTCGTAAACCTGTGGTTGCCCTCCCCGGTGACAGGTTCATCTTAAGGGGTTCGTATCAGGTCCAGACTATAGGGGGCGGGACTATCCTGGATATAGCACCCACAAGACATAAGAGGATGTCCTCTAACCTGTCAGATAGCTACAGGGTCCTAAACCGCGGTTCCATCCTCGATAAGGCCCTATACCACATAAGAAAAGGCGGCCATGGGGGTATGGATAAGGTGATGCTCTCAGTGCTACTGGGCGTAGACCAACGAACACTTACAGATACCATGGAAGAGCTTAAAAAGGCCTTGAAGATAAAGGAGATAGGCAGGTTTATCGTGGACATGGAGAGGTTTGAAGGATATAAAGGCCTTCTAAAGGGATATGTCATTGATTTCCACGAGAAAAATCCCTTAAAGATTGGCATCTCCAGGGAGGAGTTGAGGACGAGGCTGCCCAGGGTAGAGCCGGTTATGTTCCAGACAGCCCTGGAAGAGTCCATAGAAGGGGGTTGGATAAGGGTGGAGCAGGATAAGGTCATAGGGGCTACTAAAACAGAATCTGTCCAGGCATTGGATTCTATGGAGGAGGAGATACTTATGTCCCTTAAGAGATACGGCCTTACACCCCCTAACCTCAAAGAATTTGCCCAGGAACTGGGAAAAACAGAGAAACAGACAAGGGATATACTGGAGAGACTCGTCCACAAGAAAAAGGTTGTAAAGGTAAAGGGGGATATATATCTCGAAGGTGAGGTCGTAAGTAGATTAAAGGATACTGTTGTAGACTACATGAAGGAAAAGGGCGAGATGGCACCAGGGGACTTTAGGGCCCTTTTTAACATATCGAGAAAATACACAATACCCATCCTTGAATACCTCGATGATATAAAACTCACCATAAGGGTAGGGGATAA
Source organism: Deltaproteobacteria bacterium (assembly GCA_029553295.1). Lineage (GTDB taxonomy): Bacteria > Desulfobacterota > Syntrophorhabdia > Syntrophorhabdales > Syntrophorhabdaceae > DTOV01. Next base: position 6,820 of record JAKPCK010000011.1, read on the forward strand.
GAGGGTATTAAGGTCACAAAAAAATGCCTGACCTAAATCAGGTCAGGCATATGTCAATTGCCTCATCCATCCTTTCGATGAACTTAAAGTCCATATTCTCCTTTATGCTCTCCGGGACCTCTTCAAGGTCCTTTTCATTGAGTTTAGGCAGTATGACGCTCTTAATACCTGCCCTCTTTGCAGCAAGGACCTTCTGTTTAATGCCACCCACCGGGAGCACAAGGCCCCTTAAGGTAATCTCACCTGTCATGGCCACATCGTTTCGGACAAGCCTGTCGGTGAGAAGGGATACAAGGGATACAAGCATTGTTATCCCTGCAGACGGACCGTCCTTTGGTATGGCACCCTGGGGCACATGGATGTGGATGTCATTCTTTTCAAAGAAATCCTCTGGGATATTATACTCTGATGCCTTACTCCTGATATAGCTTAATGCTGCCTGGGCAGACTCCTTCATCACATCACCCAGTTGCCCGGTCAGGGAGAGATTTCCCTTACCCCTCATCTTGGTGGATTCTATAAATAGTATGTCACCGCCTGTGGGGGTCCATGCAAGTCCTGTTGCCACCCCGGCATATTTTGTCCTCTCTGCCACCTCTGAGAAGTGTTTTATAGGACCGAGATAGCTGTGGATACTGTCGGCAGTGATTATCTTCTTCTCGTTCTTGCCCTCTGCCACATCCTTTGCAACAGCCCTGCATATTGTTGCTATCTCCCTCTCCAGGTTTCTTACCCCTGATTCCCTTGTGTATGAGCGTATGATGACCTTTATGGCCTCATCCTCAAACTCGATGAGGTCTTCGTTCAATCCATGTTCGAACCGCTCCTTGGGGATGAGAAACTGCCTTGCTATCATGAGTTTTTCTTCCTCTGTGTATCCCGGTAACTCAAGGACCTCCATCCTGTCTTTTAGTGCCGGTGGGATGGGGTCAAGCATATTGGCAGTGGCTATAAACATGACCTTGGAGAGGTCAAAGGGCACCTCAAGGTAGTGGTCGCTGAACGAGTAGTTCTGTTCCGGGTCTAAGACCTCAAGGAGTGCACTGGATGGGTCACCCCTGAAGTCCATGCCTATCTTATCAACCTCATCGAGCATAAAAACAGGGTTATTAGAACCTGCCTTTTTTATGCCCTGTATTATCCTGCCCGGGAGTGCACCTACATATGTCCTCCTGTGTCCCCTTATCTCTGCCTCGTCTCTTATGCCACCCAGGGATATCCTCATGAATTTTCTACCCAGTGCCCTTGCAATGGATTTGCCAAGGGATGTCTTTCCAACGCCAGGGGGTCCAACAAAGCAGAGTATGGGGCCCTTCATGTCCGGCTTGAGCTTTCTTACGGCAAGGTATTCCAGTATCCTCTTTTTCACCTTCTCCAGGTCATAGTGGTCCTCGTTCAAGATGGTATTTGCCTCTTCTATATTGAGGTTATCCTCTGTCTTTTTTGACCACGGGAGTTCTATAAGCCAGTCCAGATATGTCCTTGATACGGTGTATTCTGCAGACATGGTGCTCATCTTGGAGAGCCTGTCCAGCTCCTTTTCTGCTACCTTCTGGACATCAGGGGGCATCTTTGCCTCGACTATCTTCTTCCTTATCTCCTCTATCTCGGTGAATTTATCCTCTGACTCCCCGAGCTCCTTCTGTATTGCCTTTAGCTGCTCCCTCAAGTAGTATTCACGCTGTTTTTTGTCTATACCCTCTTTTACATGGGTCTGGATGCGGCTACTGAGCTCAAGGGTCTCCACCTCCCTGTTCAAGAGTATGGTCACCTTTTTGAGCCTCTCTTTTAAGTCTATGGTCTCCAGTATCTCCTGTTTCTCAGAGACGCTTATATTTATTGTAGACGCAATCAAATCTGAGAGATTCCCGGGGTTTTCCACCTTTGATGCAATCTGGGCAAGTTCAGAGGAAAGATACGGTGCCATCTCCACTGCCTTTTTGTAGAGGTTTTTGAGATTCAGATACATGGCATCGATCTCTATATCCCTCTGATATTCCTCAAAGATGGGGAGTATCTTTGCCTTGAGCGTATACTCCCTCTCTGTAAATTCTACAAGCTTGAACCTGCATATACCCTGCACAACAATCCTCTGGCTTCCGTCCACCATCTTTACCATCTTCATGATGGTGGCCACTGTGCCGATGGTATAGAGGTCCTCTATATCCGGGTCCTCTATATCCGGGTTTTTCTGGGTTATTATGCCTATCATCTTGTCTTTTGCCATGGCATCATCTATGAGCCTTATGGACTTCTCCCTGCCCACAATAAGGGGCATGACAAGGTCAGGATAGGCAACCGTCCCCCTCAAGGGGAGTATGGGCAGTTCTGCCGGTATAAACAGCCTGTCCTTTATGCCTTTATCATTTTTGAAACCAATAACCATCAGGCCTCCTATTTTTTCACGTCCTCGAACTCTGCATCCACTACATCATCGTCGCCCTTGCGACCCCCTCCCTGATACTGCTGTTGATACTGCTCCTGACCACCAGGGCCGCCTGCTGTCTGACCTGCTGTCTTTTTATACAGGGCCTCAGCAACCTTGTGGGATGCCTGTGTAACCTCGTCAATAGACCTCTTTATCCTGTCCATATCCCCGCTCTTGAGTGCATCTTTTGCCGTGGCTATGGCATCCTCAAGGGGCCTTGTCTCATCGCTGGTGAGCTTATCCCTGTTGTCACGGAGGGTCTTCTCCGAGTTGTATACCAGGTTGTCGAGCTGGTTTTTCATGTCGATTTCCTGCTTGCGCTTTCTATCTTCGTCTGCGTGCATCTCAGCGTCCCTTACCATCCTCTTTATCTCATCCTCGCTCAACCCTGTAGATGCAGTAATCCTTATATTCTGTTCCTTGCCGGTTGCCATGTCTTTTGCAGTAACATGGAGTATGCCGTTGGCATCTATGTCAAAGGTTACCTCTATCTGGGGTATGCCCCTTGGTGCCGCCGGTATACCCATGAGATGGAATCTGCCAAGGGTCCTGTTGTCTCGGGCAAGCTCCCTTTCACCCTGGAGCACATGTATCTCAACACTTGTCTGATTATCCTCTGCAGTGGTGAATATCTGGCTCTTTTTTGTGGGGATGGTTGTGTTCCTCTCTATTATCCTTGTCATGACACCGCCTAATGTCTCTATGCCAAGGGAAAGGGGTGTCACATCGAGGAGCAGGACATCCTTTACCTCCCCTGCAAGGACACCGCCCTGGACCGCAGCACCGAGGGCAACCACCTCATCAGGGTTTACACCCCTGTGGGGCTCCTTGCCAAAGAAGTTTTTCACAACCTCCTGGACCTTTGGTATCCTTGTTGAACCACCTACAAGGACGACCTCATCTATCTTGGATGTGGTTAGCTTTGCATCCTCCATGGCCCTCCTGCAGGGCTCGATGGTCCTCTGGATTATATCATCGGCAAGCCTCTCAAGCTCTGAGCGCCTGAGTTTCATGTTTAGGTGTTTTGGGCCTGAGCTATCTGCGGTAATAAAGGGCAGGTTTATCTCTGTCTCCACGGTTGTGGAGAGCTCTATCTTTGCCCTCTCTGCTGCCTCTTTAAGCCTCTGGAGTGCCATCCTGTCCTTAGATAGGTCAATACCCTGGTCTTTTTTGAATTCAGAGACTATCCACTCTATTATCCTCTGGTCTATGTCATCACCGCCCAGGTGGGTATCGCCGTTTGTGGACTTTACCTCTACCACATTGTCTCCTACCTCGAGGATGGATATATCGAATGTGCCGCCGCCAAAGTCATATACAGCAATTGTCTCGTCCTTTTTCTTGTCCAGACCGTATGCAAGGGCAGATGCAGTAGGCTCGTTTATTATCCTGAGGACATTGAGGCCTGCAATCCTCCCTGCATCCTTGGTTGCCTGCCTCTGGGAGTCATTGAAATATGCAGGGACAGTTATTACAGCATCCTCTATGGTCTGTCCGAGATATGCCTCTGCAGATTTCTTGAGCTTCTGGAGGACAAATGCAGATATCTCCTGGGGTGTATACTGTTTACCCCTTACCTCTACACGGACATTGCCCTCCTGGTCACTTACGACCTTATAGGGGACAGTCTTTATCTCCTCCTGGACCTCGCTGAATCGCCTCCCCATGAATCTCTTGATGGAGAAGATGGTGTTTTCAGGGTTTGTTATAGCCTGCCTCTTGGCTGTCTGTCCTACCAGTATCTCGCCATCCTTTGTAAAAGCCACAACACTGGGTGTAAGCCTGCTTCCTTCCTCGTTTATTATAACCTTTGGTTCACCACCCTCCATGATGGCAACAATAGAGTTTGTTGTCCCAAGGTCTATACCTATAACTTTCTTTGCCATATCATCATCCTCCTAATAATTGGGTTTACCTAAATATAATGCCCACCCTGTTGGTTGTCAACATGGAGACCTTTGAAAAATGTTTTAAAATTGCTGGATTTTTGCAGTAGAGATGTCTTTAATCTATAGTCTATTTTTGGTTGCGGGGACTGGATTTGAACCAGTGACCTTCGGGTTATGAGCCCGACGAGCTACCAAACTGCTCCACCCCGCTATAGATTCTTTAATAATAAAGGAAAACACCTTCAAAGTCAATATATATGAAAATTAAAATTTTTTAATTTTTTTCTTGACACATTTGTTCTGTATTGCTATAAAGAGACTATAATTAAAAAATTTTAATGAAAGGGGGTGAGTATAAATCAGCAATCTTTTAAAAAAAATTGAAAAGGAGGTAGTAATGAAGAAGTATTTGGTAATTTTGCTTGCTCTTTTTCTTGCAGTACCTGCAGTATCCTATGCAGGCAGCGTAACGAGCAAGTATGATGTAACAATCGGCGGCTACATAAAATTTGATGTGGCCTAT